>JBPEWW010000291.1:0-3726 GCA_052032275.1 Alteromonas sp.
CGGGCCCCAGGGGTTAGTGGCAGACAAGCCCGTTACGGTACTGGCCGCTCGCGGAGGCCAGTATGCCGGTACTGAACTGGACACGCAGACCGCGTACCTGACGCATTTTTTCAATTTTATAGGCTTAACGGACATTCGCTTTATCTACGCGGAGGGGCTGGCCTTGGATAACGATACCCGGCAGCAGGGATTTTCAGGCGCCAATCAAAAAATTATTGAACTCCTGGCTGCCCCTGTGGACTAAATCTATGCAGTTAGCAAAAAACGAGATTGCCCTCGGCAATACCGTAACGCTAAAGTGTGTTCCAAGTTGAGTGTGCTTGATTGCCCCGCTAGTTTAGCGGGGCTTTTTTATGTCTGGAATACTTACTACATCGCCAGTGCACTTTTTATATCGTTAATCAGTACATCGTCGGTAGGCGTGACGCTGCTTGGATAGTGCTTAAGAATATTACCTTTTTTATCCACCAGGTACTTGTTGAAATTCCATCCGGGCGCTTCGCCGGTGGCCTCAGTCAGCATCCGGTACAAGGGATCCGCATCATCACCTTTGACGTCGGTGGGCTCGAACATAGGGAACTTGACGCCATAGGTCAGCTCACATAGCTCTGCGGTTTTCTTTTCATCCTTGGCCTCCTGATTAAATTCGTGGGAAGGAAAGCCGAGAATGGTAAACTTTTCATCACGATATTCTTCGTACATGGCTTCCAGGCCTTCAAACTGAGGGGTGAACCCGCAGTAACTGGCTGTATTCACTATCAGCAGGGTATGCCCCTTGTAGGCCTTGCATAAATTCACTGTCTCCTGCGAATTCAGTTTTCGCTTCATAAATTTAAGCACATCGGGGCAGGTACTGGCCGTGGCGCTGGCAGACATCAGCAGCAACGCTGCTAACAGAGGTATTTTCATCGTTTCATCCTTACCAGGAAATCTTAGGCGCTTATAGTAAAGGTGTAGCTTAAGAAAAGATCAACTGACAGGATGACTCACCCGCCTGTGTCGATGAACCTTGACCATGATGAACTGCCAATGCGTATAATGACCCGGACTGAGAAAAACAACACAACGGGTAATAATGAATAAAATAACAACATTGCTACTTGCTGCCGGCCTGACCGGTAGCCTTACTGCCTGTATGGCCACATCACCGACAACGCCAGACACGGCCAGTGAGTCTGCGGACCGCCGTGCACCTGAACCCACCGTTACGCCTCAGGTTGCACAAACCGGCAACCCGGACTCCACTATTACGCTGGAGCAAATCATGGCTGATCCGGCCTGGCTGGGACGGCAGCCGGAAAACGCCGGCTGGTCTGTGGATGGCAGCGCAGTTGTGTACGAACGTGAACGCGAGAACAGCGAGCTTCACGACGTGTTTTACCGGGGCAGTGCCGGGACGGCTGAGCCGCAACAGGTAGCGATGGCGGATTTGCACAAATACCGTTTTGATGAGCGGGTAGTCAGTAATGACGGGCGTTATATTGCCTTTCGCTATCAGGACAGTGTGTTTGTGGTGTTTCCTGACCGCGAAATTGTGCAGCTGACCCGCGGTGGGGCGTCGCTTGAAAACCTGCGCTTTATGACCGACAACCGCCTGATGGCACAGTCTGGCAATCGTATTGTCGCCATCGACCTGACTACAGGTCGCCGGGAGCAGCTGCTAAGCTGGGCGTTTGCCGAGGAGCCTGAAGCCGTCGCCGAGCCAAAAGACTTTATTGCCAGTGAGCAGATTACGCTTATTGAATATATCGCTAAGCGGCGCCGGGATCGCCAGGCGCGCGCCGACGAGCAGGATGCGTTAGCGGCGGCAAACGCGGCGGTAGCCCCGGATACCTTTTATTTCAGCGAGGATCACCGGCTGGTTTCAGCCAGCGTATCCCCGAACGGGCAGGCTGCGATTATTGTTACCACGGAAGATACGCCATGGCGCGATGACACGGATGTAATGCCCCATTACATTCAGGAAGATGGTCGCATCGCGACGAAAAACGTGCGCCGCCGGGTAGCCGATGCCAAACCTCAAAGTGATACCATTTGGCTGGTCGACTTATCCTCACAGACCAAGACTGAGTTATCTTACGTGCAGCTGCCGGGCTATAACGAAGATGTCCTTGCTGAAGTCAAGGCCGAAAATGCCCGGGCCAGGGGGGAGACCTATCAGGTAAACCGGCTGCCGCGGGCCATTGGTCTGCTCGAAAGCTGGTACTGGCGGGAACCCGCCGTGCGCTGGCATAACAATGGACAGCAGGTGGCTGTCATGCTGGAGGCCTGGGATAACAAGGACCGCTGGATAGCCACGGTAGATTTTGACAACCAGACGCTGGTCAATCAGCACCGGCTGCATGATGACGCCTGGGTTAACTACCGCTTCAACCAGTTTGGCTGGTTACACAACAGTGAAACACTGTTTTACCAGTCTGAACACACCGGGTATGCGCACATGTACGTGCAAACGCCGGGGCAGGCACCCCGTGCCCTTACCAGCGGGCAATTTATTACCGATAACCCTACGCTCACCCGCGATGACCAGTGGTTGTATTACACCGCCAACAAAAAGCACCCTGGTGTGTATGAAGTGTATCGGGTAAACATTGCCAGCGGCGAAACGCAGGCACTGACCGATCTTAATGGTATGACAGATTACCAACTCAGTCCGGATGAATCGGCACTGTTGCTCACGCACAGTAAAGTGACTCAGCCCCCCGAGCTGTTTTTGACTGATGCCGCACCTGGTGCGTCGGTCACCCAGCTCACCGATACCTTAAGTGAGCAGTTCAAAGCGCTGCCCTGGTCAGTTCCGCAGGTTGTGGCCATTCCTTCTTCCGATACCAGCCAGCCGGTGTATGCACGGGTATATTTGCCGGACGATTATCAGACCGGTGAACCTCGCCGGGCGGTCGTGTTTAATCACGGTGCCGGCTATCTGCAGAACGCGCATCTGGGATGGTCGGGCTATTTCCGGGAGTTCATGTTCCACAGTATGCTGGTGCAGCAGGGCTATGTGGTACTGGATATGGATTTTCGCGCTTCAGCCGGTTATGGCCGTGACTGGCGCACCGCCATTTATCGTCAAATGGGGACTCCGGAAGTGCAGGACCTGCGCGACGGTGTCGACTGGCTGGTGGAAAACGCCAACGTCGATCGTGAGCGTATCGGCACCTATGGTGGCTCTTACGGCGGTTTCCTGACCTTTATGGCGCTGTTTAACGACCCGGAACTGTTTCAGGCTGGCGCGGCCTTGCGTCCGGTGACTGACTGGGCCCATTACAACTGGGGCTATACGTCTAACATTCTGAATACGCCGGACATTGACCCCATCGCGTATCGTCGCAGCTCGCCGATTTACCATGCCGAAGGGCTGGAGTCGGCCTTGCTGATTAACGCACCAATGGTAGACGACAACGTCTTTTTTGTAGACAGTGTGCGACTGGTACAGCGCCTGATTGAGCTGGAAAAAGAAAACTTTGAGACAGCGATCTATCCGGTTGAACCACACGGGTTTGTGCAGCCAAGTTCCTGGCTGGATGAGTACCGCCGCATTTACAAGTTGTTTGAAACCAACCTGTAATTAAGACCTTCAAAATTTTTTATTTACGACAAGCCTGCCCCTCACAGGGGGCAGGCTTTTTTTTATGCACGCCGAAGCCGGCATGGCATTAAATACAGCTGTCATCCCGGCGCAGGCCGGGATCCCCTTCGGTTACCAGTGGCCTTGCGATAACTGCC
>JBPEWW010000292.1:0-3608 GCA_052032275.1 Alteromonas sp.
ACTTACTACTATTCCAACCATTCCTTACCTGGTGGTACGCGGGTTGCTGCAGCTATTGTGCATAGGACGTACATGCAGCCAATAAACGCATAGGAGGAACTATGAATAGCGATCGTATCGAAGGTAACTGGAAAGAAATGAAAGGTAAGGTGCAACAAAAGTGGGGCAAACTTACCGACGATGATCTGGAGCAAATTGATGGTCGTCGCGAAGAGCTGGTAGGTAAAATCCAGCAGAATTACGGCAAGAGCCGTGATGAGGCTGAGCGTGAAGTGGATGGCTTCCTGGGTTAAGGTTTATCCGTCACTCTGAAAAAAAGGTTGCCCGCGGGCAACCTTTTTTGTGTTTTACTCTTCTTCCACTAACGGCGCCAGGTTCGCTTCCACATCGCGGGCATCAAAGCTGGAACCGCCATCAGGTCGGGTGCCCTTACCCGTCTCAATACTCAGGATACTTTCAATTTCACTTTTCTCCGAACCACCAACAAAAATCCCGGTGGAAAACTGTGTGGAGGGGTATGACGTGGTGCGGCAGGTCACCAGACCACACTCCCTTACCTGAGTATAACGCTGACTAAAGCCAACCTGCGGGCTCGACTGGACGGTTTCTTTGTCCACCAGCGTCTCCCTGTCAGTCACTATAAACCAGTCATAGCCGTTCTCCAGAGTGACTTCTGCCGCTCGCAACATGGCATAATCCATCGCCCGGGACTTGTCACTGCCACGTGCTTTAAAGTGAATACGATACTGGGTGTCGCTGAGCTTGCTCTCAGAATAACCGTATCCTCCCCGCTTTGCTTCGCGGTAGTCCGGCTGGCTGGCACAGGCAGTAAGACCCACCATCACTACAATTAATGTAAACCATTTACTCATCGTTCTACTCCTTTGCTGGCGAAGCCAGCCAGTGGTTACGTATTGCTTGCTGTTCCTGGCTGCGATTCATCGGCGATGATGCCATTATCTTATCCAGTACATCGTCCAGGGCTTTCGACGCGCTGGCGGTGCGGTAAGCCCCCTGCTGACTGGTCGCAGGCAAGGTAATTTGGGCTACCTGAACCCACTCTTCCCGGTTGTTTTTACAGCCAATCCATTGTTTTAGTTCAGCTTCAGATTGCGCTTCTACCTGACGACAAAACGCGCCGTCATGATTCTGAAAAGACAGCTGAGGGGTGATCAATAAGCCGTTATCGGCCTGATACGTTTCGCCGGTCAGATTACTGTCCATCACCTGAGCGACACGCTCCCAGTTGGCGTGCGGTGACTGCTGAGGCATATTGAATACAGACAGCCCCACCATCACTGCAATACCCGCTGCCAGTGACACCGGTATCGATACATGTTTACGCAGCCGTTGCCAGGTACTGAGCTCCACCACCGTCGCAGACGTATCTGCCTGGGCAGCCGGAGCGTCTTCCAATAATGCCAGCACAGCAGCGGGCATCGGTGCCTCGGTGGCTTTTTCTGCGGCCTGTTGTACTACCATATCAACGTTCGCCAGCGCGGCAAGCCGGTCAGCCACGCGAAGATCTTCCGCGAGCGCCTCACGCACCTGCTCCATATCGGCCTCCTCAAGTTCCGCATCCAGAAATGCGGACAGCATTGCATCATTTACACTCATGAAAAGGCCTCCGGGGTAAGTTTCAGGGCATCTGCCAACCGTGCTCTGGCACGGGCAAGCCGGCTCATTATCGTACCGCTGGGCACCGATAAAACCTCGGAAGCCTCCCGGTAGCTCATCCCCTGTACTGCGACAAGGGATAACACGTCACGATGATCATCCGGCAGGGTCGCCATTGCGTCTGTCACCTGGCGCAAGGTAAGGCTGGCCGTTATTTTTTCGGCATCATGTTGCACCGGTTCCTGTAGCTCGGGTTTGTTGACCGCCTCCTGGCGCACTTTGTTGGCGCGATATTCATCAATCCACAAATTGCGGCAGACGCGGAAACTCCAGGCCAGGACAGGCACATCATCAGGTACCGGCTTCTGTAACAGCTTTTCAACCGTTGTCTGCAACAGATCATCTGCATCATGCAGATTACCGGTGAGCGAAAAAGCAAATTTTCGCAATGACGGTAAAATCTCTTTTAGTGTATCTTTCATTCTGTCTTTTCCTGACTGTTTAAAGGGTAACGGGTCAGCCTACGGTTTATTCCCTTGCCAATGGAATTTTTTTTACGCCCACCCGTTAACCCTGCATTCAAGCTAGCGTAGCATGGTCATTATGAAATCATTATTGTTAATCCTTGCCCTCACTCTGCCGCTTCACGCGAAGGCGCAATTGCGCCTCCCTCAGCAGGTAATTTCACCTGTTGAGGCGGTCAGCCGCACAATACCCAATGTCGCTGAGCGGACGCTGCCACAGCCCGACGCGGTAACCGACAGCCTGACGACAATTCCTGACAAGCTCCTGGCGGTACCGGAGGTGGTGCAAGTGCACGATCTGACCGGCGAGCTCATTATAAACGAGACCCGCGACCCGGACGGCGAACTGGCGGTGGCACGAGAGTGGCTGTTATATATGCCAGGCGCGCAGCACCCCAGGCTTAATCACCCGGATATTCGTACGCTTTCCCGACGCTATCTGCCAGCATTGTCGCTTACCGTACTCCGCATTCAGGTCAGTGCCTCGCTGACCTCATTGTCGGAGCTGCAAACAGTGTTGCCCGATACCGTGGAGATCACCCCGGTCAAACACCATATCTACCTCACACAAGCTGCGCAGCAGGCAACAGGCTCCACGACGCCAGCAGGCACGGCACACTGCCCCCGGCCCGTCCGGGTGGGTCTGGTAGACACCGCACTGGCCGCCGGACACCCACAGCTAGCTCATCTTACGGTAACCCAGCGCAGTTTTTTACCTGACGGGGTGCCTCATAGTCTGGCTCACGGCACAGCGGTTGCCGGGGTGGCGGCAGCGGCAATGCCTGCACACAGTCAGTTAATTGCTGCCAATGTCTTTTACTCACGCTCCGCTATCAGCCAGGGGGCCACCTTAATGGCACTGCTGGAAGGGTTAAATTTTCTGGCAGAATCGGGGGTGGAGGTCATTAATATGTCCCTTACCGGTCCGGCGAATACCCTGTTAGCACGGGCTGTCGGTGAGTTAAGCCGTGATGGTGTGCTGATCACCGCAGCGGCTGGGAATGATGGCCCGGCTGCCTTGCCCCGCTACCCGGCCGCTTACCAGGAAACGATTGCCGTCACCGCAGTCGACCGGGATGACGGTATTTACCGCTGGGCTAATCAGGGGGAGTATGTAGAACTTGCCGCGCCGGGCGTATCGGTCACCACCGCCCGCGCAGATGGCCAGCTGGGCAGCGAAACCGGTACATCAATGGCCGCACCGCGCGTGGCAGCCAGCCTGGCATGTTTGCGTGAAGAGGGGGTGTTGCCAGCTCAGGCCCGAGCACAGTTGCAGCAAACGGCACGGGATTTAGGTGAGCCAGGTCGCGATCCCGTGTTCGGCTTTGGGGTAATTGACGGTGGCGCGTATTAAAATGCCCAGCGTACTTCCAGCTCGGTTTTGGTTTCCTGATAATCCGCGCTGACCGTGGTGGACTGATAATTGCCGTGCTCGGCAGCCAGCGACACATCCAGCGCTGAGGCCAG
>JBPEWW010000293.1:0-8480 GCA_052032275.1 Alteromonas sp.
CCCAGCACCCCGATTGCGCTGGTGCAGTCAGCCACCACCGCTGAACAAAAAGTGGTGACCGGCACGCTGGACACCATTCTGGCCAACCCCATGACCGCGACCCTGCAACCGCCAACGTTAATCATTGTCGGGGCGGTTGTCGCGCTGCACAACTCTCTGGACTGGTTCACCCCTGAGGCACAAAAGGGCTAGCCGCCCGACCGACTCAACCCGGCTCCCGGGCCCGGCGTGGTAAAAAACTTGCCGGATGGCCACCCGCTCACCATAATGGGTAGATGACTGATTTCTCTGTGTGTTTGCCCCTGTGTCGCGTGCTCTTGCTGGCCAGCCTGCTGGGCTGGGGGACTCACGCAGGTGCACAGCAGCAATTTTTCAAACGCACCAGCACCGACGCCGGCTTCGATTTTCACTATCAGTGGCTCGATCGCAACCACGCCATGCAGTCGGTCCGCTTTACCCTGTCCCGCGACGCCCTCGCCGAGGTGCCGTTACAGCAGACCGCCTACCGGCCTGCTATTGCGCAGCGTTATGTGTATGTGGAAATGCTGAAATCGGCCCGCGAGATCGATCCCAGGGTGGCGCGGGTGAATCTCAGCCAGCGTGGCGATGACATTCGCATGGCTGTGGTGGCCAACAGCAATAGCCAG
This sequence comes from Alteromonas sp., assembly GCA_052032275.1. Lineage (GTDB taxonomy): Bacteria > Pseudomonadota > Gammaproteobacteria > Enterobacterales > Alteromonadaceae > Alteromonas. Next base: position 648 of record JBPEWW010000293.1, read on the forward strand.
ATTGCCCAGGTGAAGCAGCAACTGACCCAGGCCCGTGAGCACGCCTTCCAACAATACCTGGAGGAGCACTACTTTACCGAGTACCGCACCCCGATGAATCAGCCTGCGATAAAGCCGGATCATGTCCGCTACGTCACAGAAAACACCGTGGCCCTGATCCCGCTTTCGCAGGCATTCTACGAACAAATAGACCGGCAGTCAGATGCGCGGGTCTACATGAATCTGATGCTGGGCTGGTTGCAGAGTATTCCCTACGACACCCTGGAAGATCGCGCGGACAGTCATGGCGCTGGCTTTTCGCCGCCATTCACCCTGCTTTCCCAGAATCTCGGCGACTGTGACAGCAAAGCGGTACTGGCCGCTGCCATCGTCAGGGCGTTTCTGCCGTCCACCCCTATGGTGCTGGTGCTGCTGGATCAGCATGCATTGCTGGGTATCGCTACCGCGCCGGTGGCCGGGGATACCACCTTAAGACACAACAACCGCGAGTTTGTGCTGTTTGACCCTACCGGTCCTGCCCAGCTGCCGTTCGGCCAGGTATCGCCCGCCACTGTGATGGCGGTACGCAACCAGCGCTATGTGCTGGAGGAGATTGATTAGCCGCTTTGCGGTGCGCAAAGCGGCGACGGAAAGAACTACAGCTGTTGTTCGGCAAACTCGGCCAGCCGCGACCGTACCACGCCATCCAGGTTGATCGTGGCACTGCCGGAAAAGTCTTTAAACTTCTCAACCAGATAGGTTAACCCAGAGGTCACCGCCGACAGGTAGTTACTGTCTATCTGCGCCAGGTTACCGCCTACAATTAGCTTGGTGCCTTCACCACAGCGGGTAATGATGGTTTTAAGCTGAGACGCCGTCAGGTTTTGTGACTCATCCAGGATCACAATGGCATTCTGGATACTGCGTCCGCGCATAAAATTCACCGACTTGTACTGAATATTGGCTTTTTCCATGATGTAACTCATGGAGCCTTTGGTGTTTTCATCGTGCTTATGCAACACTTCCAGCGAGTCGGTGATGGCGGCCAGCCAGGGCAGCATTTTTTCTTCCTCGGTGCCGGGCAGAAACCCTATCGACTCGGCGATTTCCGGGGTGCTGCGGGTCACAATGATTTTATCGTACATATTGCGTTCAACCACCATCTCCAGCGCGGCCGCCAGTGCCAGTAAGGTCTTTCCGCTACCCGCCGGGCCCGTCAGAATGACCAGGTCGATGTGCGGGTCCAGCAACGAATGCAGCGCCATGGCCTGGCCAATATTTTTTGGTGAGATCCCCCAGGCATGCCGTCCCATCAGCCGTTCATAGCCTAAATCCAGCACTTCCAGTGAATCACTGGAGGCCGACTCCACCAGCCCGGCGAAGTGCTCGGTGTCATCCAGCAAAAATTCGTTCACATACGCTTCCGGCAGCACATTGCGGGGAACAGTATGGATAGTGTCACGGCCCTCGGAACGACTGTCTACGCTTTTTACCTGTTCCCAGAAATCCCCTTCGAATCTGTGGTAGCCGCGGGACAGGTATTTGATGTCAGTGACTAACTGGTCGGTGCGGTAATCTTCCACATGCGCGAGGCCGGCCCCTTTCGCCTTCAGCCGCATGTTGAGATCTTTGGTTACCAGCACCACCTGTTGCGGCGCGTAGGTTTTTTGCAGATGTAACGCCACATTGATAATGCGGTTATCGTTCTCGTTACTGGTAAATACCTGTTGCGTTTCCATCATCGTCAAGTCAGTGAAGATGGACAGGCTGCCTGAAGGGGCCGTGTCACCGGCGCCGATGCCTGCCATAGAGACTCCGGCCAGCATATCCTCCGGCGTGGCGTCGTGGAGCAGATCTTCCATGGCGCGGATGGACACCCGGGCATCGCGGGCCACGTCTTTTTTACTGTCTTTGATGTAGTCGAGTTCTTCGAGTACCGTCATCGGCACCACCACGTCGTGTTCTTTAAACGACAGAAATGCGTGCGGTTCGTGTAGTAAGATGTTGGTGTCTAGGACGTAGATTTTGGTTTCGGTTGATTTTTGTCTTGGCATCCGTCGCTCCAGTAGATTAACCAGGCCCGCCTAATTGCTGACGTGCAACGAGGAGTCACGCTCTGGAGCAGTTGTGGGTCGAGCCGGACAACCACTCCGTGTCACGTCGACTTTCAATTTCACCATAATCTAGTTTATGCCAATGCGCACTTTTTTTCTGCAAGTTTTTTACACTCACCAGCCCCCCCGGTTCCCCGCCTGCCACCTACGGGCTGGCGGGTAAGACCACCGGATAACGGCGGTGTGGAAAGCTGGCCAGCGCGGATCACGACGAGGGGCCGAACCGCAGTCCGCCTGCCCGCGTATGCTACACTATGCAGTAACCGGCAGCCCGCCAGGCTGCTGAGAAAACGGGCAAAATCCGGGCCGTCAGCCTCGCTAGCTGCGCCGGCCTGCCGATCCATTTAGCCCGAATCAGACATGGCAGCTAATCAGCGCTTTTCAGGCCTGGCGGCAATGCGTACAATACCGCCCCCATTTATCAGGTTGGTGAGATATGAGTGTAGATAATTCGTTTTCAGTGGGTCAGCGCTGGTTGAGTAACACTGAAACAGAGCTGGGGCTGGGCGCTGTTATCAGCGTCGATTTTCGGTCCGTTGAAATGTTGTTCCCGGCTACCGGCGAAAGCCGTATCTACACGAAACAGGAAGCACCACTGACCCGCCTCACGTTTGAGGTGGGTGAGACGGTAAAAAGTCAGGATGGCTGGTCAATGACAGTCACCGACACCGAAGAGACCCAGGGCGCGCTGATTTATCATGGCCTGCGGGAAGATACGAAAGCCGATGCGCGGCTGTCGGAAGCCCTGCTGGATCCGCATATTCGCCTTAACCAGCCGGAAAAAAGGCTGTTCAATAACCAGCTGGACAAACCCAAATGGTTTGATTTGCGCCTCAACTCGCTGGATCATCAGTATGATTACCAGCGTTCGTCCACCATTGGCCTGGGCGGCGCACGCATCTCACTGATCCCCCATCAGCTGCACATTGCCTCAGAGGTGGGCAACCGCCATGCGCCACGGGTGTTGCTGGCGGATGAAGTGGGGCTGGGTAAAACCATCGAAGCTGCGCTTATCTTGCACCGGCAGATGAAGACCGGCCGGGTGTCCCGCGCCCTTATCGTGGTGCCGGACTCCCTGGTGCATCAGTGGCTGGTGGAGATGCTGCGCCGGGTCAATCTGGCATTCTCCATCTACGACGAAAGCCGCTGCGAAGCGCTGGATGAGGAAGGCGGGAACCCGTTTGAGAATGACCAGCTGGTATTATGCAGCATTGATTTTCTGAGCAATAATCCGCAGCGCCACGAGCAGGCGATGGCGGCCGGCTGGGACATGCTGATTGTTGATGAAGCGCACCATCTGGCCTGGTCGGCCGCGGCGCCGTCCCACGCCTACCTGTGTATTGAAGCGCTGGCCACAGCCACACCGGCAGTGCTGCTGCTCACCGCTACGCCCGATCAGCTGGGACACGAGAGCCACTTTGCCCGGCTACGGCTACTGGATCCGGCCCGTTTCCACGATTATAACGCGTTTCTGGACGAGGAATCCCGTTACAGCCAGCTGGCCGACGCGGTCGCACCGTTGTTGTCTGATACCCAGCCGGATCCCCAGCAAATTAAGCTGCTCACCGACCTGGCACCGGATGTGATGGCGCACACCGGCGCGCTGGACTCCGCCGAGGCACGCCACGCCCTGCTACACCAGTTAATTGACTGTCATGGCACTGGCCGGGTACTGTTCCGCAACCGCCGTTCCGGCATTGACGGATTTCCCGAGCGCCACCTGGTCTCCTATCCGCTCCCCGCTCCTGAGGCCTATGATACGGCCATCCACGGTGGCGAGTTAACCGATGCCCTGTACCCGGAACGGCAGCCCGGCATGGTCTCCGACTGGACCAGCCTGGATCCGCGGGTAGACTGGCTACTGAATTTCTTACCCAAGGTGAAGCCGGAAAAAGTCCTGCTGATCTGTGCCAGCGCCGTCACCGCACAACAGCTGGGTGAAGTTATCCGCCAGCAGTCCGGCATCCGCCACAGTGTGTTTCATGAAGGTATGAGTATTGTGGAGCGGGACAAGGCTGCCCATTACTTTTCGGAAGACGAAGACGGCGCGCAAATTCTGCTGTGCAGCGAAATTGGCAGTGAGGGGCGTAACTTCCAGTTTGCCCATCATCTGGTGTTATTCGATTTGCCCCTAACCCCTGACTTACTCGAGCAGCGGATCGGCCGGCTGGATCGCATCGGCCAGCTGCAGGATGTGAACATTCATGTGCCCTACCTTGAACATACCGCTCAGCACGTGCTGCTGGACTGGTATCACGAAGGGTTAAATGCCTTTGAGGAAACCTGCCCTACTGGTGCCGGCGTGTACGAACAGGTGGCGGACATGCTGACTCACGCGTGCCTGACACCCGATGATATGCTGGCGAGCGCCGAGCTGGTTGAGACCAGCCAGACCCTTAACCGCCAGCTGAAAAGTCAGCTTGAAGCCGGACGGGATCGCTTACTGGAACTCAATGCCTCCGGGGAAGGCCGGGTCGAGCAATTGCTGGAAGACATTATTGAGCTGGACAGCGCACAGGACCTGTCCCGCTTCATGGGCCGCCTGTTTGATGCGATTGGCGTGCAACAGGAAGAACAGGGTAACGACTGCTTTATTCTGCGCCCTACCGAGTCTATGGTCTCGCAGTTGCCGGGGCTGGATCCCGAGGGCATGACCGTGACTTATAAACGTCGCGCCGCCACTACGCTGGAGCATGTGCATTTTCTGAGCTGGGATCACCCGTTGGTGCATAACGCCATTGATATGATCCTCACCGATGTTCATGGCAAGGCCAGCATTGGCTTTATCAAGGATGCCGCCCTGCCAAAAGGGGCGTACTGGTTAGAAGCCTTATTCACGCTGGAAGCGAACGCGCCGACAAGCCTCCAACTTGGCCGTTTCCTGCCCCAGACGCCAATTCGTATCTGTCTGGATGCCAACGGCAAACAGGCCGATCACCGGTTTGATGTGCATCGTCCCGCCGGGCGTAAAGTGGCGCAGCAGCTGACCAAAGCCCTGCATCAGCCACTCACGCTGCAACTGGAGACGGCCCGCAAGCTGGCCCACCAGCAAGCGAACCAAATTCAGCACGATGCCCTGGCGGCAATGCACAACACCCTGAACAGCGAAATCCAGCGCCTGCGCGATTTGCAAAAACGCAATCCGGCGGTGCGCGACTCCGAAATCGACTTTATTGAGCAGCAACTGCACGCGCTGGACAAAGTTATTCAGCAGGCCGACGTACAACTTGACGCACTGCGCGTGGTCGTAAACAACCCCTAACGGAGAACCCTATGCCGTACAATCCGGACTTTGTTTATCAGCCACCGTATTCGCCGTACCTGACGCTGGTTTATCAGGATGATCATATCGTGGTGGCTAATAAACCCAGCGGGTTGCTGAGTGTGCCGGGCCGTGCCGAGGCACACAAAGATTCACTGGCGCGCCGCGTACAGCAGGTCTTTCCCACGGCCACCGTGGTTCACCGGCTGGATCTGGCGACCTCCGGCATTATGATCATGGCGCTGAATAAAGCCGCCCACCGGCACATCTCAAAACAGTTTGAAACCCGCAAAACACGCAAGCGTTACTTCGCCCGGGTGTACGGGGAACTGAAGGTGTCGCAGGGTGAGGTCGCCAAACCGCTGATTGTTGACTGGCCCAACCGGCCGAAGCAGAAGGTTGACCATAAAAAAGGCAAACCCTCCCTCACCCGCTATGAGCGTATTGACGGCAATGACAAGGAAACCACGGTCGCCCTGTACCCGGTGACCGGACGCTCACATCAGCTGCGGGTGCATATGCTGGCTATCGGCCACCCTATTCTTGGTGACCGCCTGTACGCCAATGAGGAGGGTAAGGCCATGGCGTCGCGTCTGCAATTACATGCTGAAAGCCTGCAAATCACCCATCCGCACACCGGTGAAAGCATGCTGTTTACGGCCCCGGTGCCGTTCATGGACACCCAGCCGGCCCCACTGCCTGCCACCTCGCCGTTTTGTTAACCGGACGCGGGCGGATTGCTTCAGAATTTCCCGCGCCGGACGATAACCTGTCATAGTAGAACAAGTAAATGACTTACCGTGCAGGCTATGAACAGGCGACTCACACAACTGACTGGCGCATTTGCGTTGATTCTGATGGCACTGAGTCACACTGCCACAGCCGGTGTGCGTGCCAGTGACCTTGCCCGTCAGTTTTTTCCCGGCGAATACCAGACCGTGCTTGCCGGTGAGCAAACGGTACCGGTGCTGTTTTCCGAAGCCAGTTTGCCGCTGGTACGCGGCGTCATTATCATCCTGGTGGAAGAGGGTACACAAAACCTGAACCTCGCGGCAGCCCGGCAGCTGGCTTTCACGCTGAATGCGAAAGGCTGGCATACCCTGGTAAGCCCATTTGCGCTTACCCCCGGCGCCCCGGTGACACTGACTGTTGGGGACTCTGACGCGCCGCTGACTGCGCCGCATCCCATGTCCGTGTCTGTCACCCCGGCTGTAAACTATGCCGCCTCGCAGGCACAACTGCTGCAGCTGATGACCGCGCTCAATAATTACCTGGACGCCTACAAGGGCTACCGGGTGGTAGTGGGCAGTGGCATGACCGCCGCGCAATTACTGGCATTATCCGCATCCGACAGCCTGGCACCGCCAGACGCTATGATCACCATTGCCCCGTTCTGGCCCCAGCGCGAATATAACCGTGAATTACCCGCCCTGATGGCCCGGACCGGATTCCCGCTGCTGGATATCAGTACCAGCCTGGCCAACCCCTGGCAACGGGATACTGCCACCCAGCGCCGGCACGCTGCCCGCACCGCACTTAAGCTACAGTACCGGCAGCGCGAGCTCAGGGCCTTGCATACCGTCAGTGCCGACGGGGGCACTGCCAACGCCCCGCTGGTTAACTGGTTGAGCGGCGAAATATATGGTTGGATCAGCTACTTAGGCTGGTGAGGGTGGCCTTCTTTAGCGTTTGCGGGTCACCCTGCCTGATTTTGTCTGAAATTTGTTCGTGTGACCACTAATTTTACCGTCTGACAACGCAATACCCGGCGTTGCAGGCTATAATTAACCGAACTGAGGCACACAGGTTGTTTTATTGTGACAGTCGAACCCTTTATTGCATTAAAAGCCCGACAGCTCTGCTTCTATCTTCGCAACTTCTGGTCTGGCGAACTGCCGTTTAATGAGCTTGATCTGTTCTTTTGGGACACGCTGGAAGAGTGGGCACAGGTCCAGTACACCCTCGAACATCCTTATACCCAAAAAGAACGGGTGTTCTGGCATTTACTTCACCAGACCCACTACTGGCCGGAAGACAAGCTCAGATACGACACCTACCTGGTGGAAGAAATGACCACCTGTATGCTGTACCTGGAAGACAAGGGCATCTGCCCCTTCGACTGTATCGGTATCCGTCCCTGACCCTCGCCAGGGTTGCACCCTCTGCGGATACATGATCCAATAGCGCAAACCTTTTTTCAGGCTGAGTTGTGTTGTTATCTACCCTGCGCGCGTTCCGAGACCGCCGCCTTCTGAGTATTTTTCTGTTCGGGATTGCCAGTGGTTTTCCCTGGGTCATGATTGGCTCAGTATTGTCGGCGTGGCTGAAAGATGAGGGCTTATCCAGGTCGGCCATTGGTCTGTTCGGCGCGATCTTTGCGGTGTATTCGGTAAACTTTTTATGGTCACCGCTGCTTGACCGCATCCGTCCGCTCTGGCTGGGCCAGCGACGGGGATGGATCAGCCTGATGCAGGCCGG
>JBPEWW010000294.1:0-2871 GCA_052032275.1 Alteromonas sp.
CGGACAATCCCTACGTAACCATTTTGTGCCAGACGGCCCTGATCGTAGATTTCATTGAACACATTCTTACCGTACAGGCTGACAGACCAGTCACCGGCAGCCGGCTCATAAACCACACTAAAGCCCACCATCTCACGGGAATCTATCATTTCATATTCGTTAAATGACGATTGCCCCTGCATTTCACCGCGGAAGGAATAATCAGCGTTCAGGGTAACCAGGCCACCGTTTTCCAGTTCGATAAAGTAACTGGGCGCGATCATCACCGTCCAGCGCGGCGTCAGTGCCGGTGAGTCACCTTCACCAATGCCGATGACATTATCATCCACTTCGGCAATTTCGGCATCCAGGTAACCCACGGCAGTACGCAGGATAAAGTTGTCCGTGATATCGATAGTACCTTCCAGTTCGATACCCTGTGCTTCAGATTTACCCGCGTTCTCGACGATTGTTACAAAACCGCCACCCGACTGGGGATCGGAGTAAGGCAGGGCCAGGTCGGTATATTCGGTATGGAACAGCGCAGCCATGAAGGATACCCGGTCTGCCAGCTTACCTTTCAGGCCCAGCTCGTAGTTAATGGCGGTGGTTTCGTCAAACGACACAAACTGCTGCGGCCCACCAAACGGACGCGGTGGGAAACCACCGGTCTGATAGCCCTTCTGAATGGTTGCGTATACATTCATGTCACGGCTTAGCTTATAGGCTGTGTTAACGTCCCAGGTCACTTCACTGAAGTCGGCTTCGCGGAAGGCCCGCTCGCCACCAAATGACGGGAACAGCGCATTGGCTTCTTTTTCGTCACGGGAGTAACGCAGACCACCACCGACTGACAGTTTTTCGGTCAGGCTATAGGACACGTTCGCATAGGCCGCGTAGGCGTTGGTTTCCTGCTCCAGATCAAAGAAGCCATAGCCACCGCAGAAACCACACACATCGGTAACCGGGGTTTCACCGTCATTCAGCAAACCATCCGGTACATTGAACGGACTGAACACCCACGGGCCCGATTTGGTATTGCCGTCCTCATTGAAGTAATACAGTCCGGACACAAAATCAAAATTCTCGTAAGCACCGTTAATTTGCAGTTCCAGCGAAGACTGGTCGGCTTCACCGGTTTCCGGGAATTCAGACAGATTTAGCGGCGACGCGTCATCGTCCAGGCCGCCTTCGTATTCTGACGAGCGGGTGCTGGCAATGATTTTCACATCAATATTACGGCTGGCAGCCCACTGCGCGGTCACCGCAGCGCCCCAGCCCGAGTATTCGGTAGACTCAATGCCGGCCACGGTGGTGCCCAGATCGTCAGGATCGTCCGGGATCAGCGACGGGTCAAGCAGATAAAACTCACCGTCATCAATACTGAAGTTAGTCGGGCGATCATCTGTAAACTCGATGGTATAGGGCGACTGACCCGACTCATTCTCGACAAAATCAAACGCCGCTGTCACAGAGAAGTCATTGCTGAACTGGTACTTGGCAGCCACCCGGCCACTGTACTCCTGCTCTTCACCAATTTCTTTTTCCGGGTTAGTCAGGTTGACCGCCTCACCCACACCGTCACGGCGCTTGAACGAACCGGTAGCCGATACACTGAAATCATCGGTAAGGTCAGAATTGACGTACACATCGGTGGCCAGCCTGCCGCGGGTACCTACCCGGGCCGAGACTGTCGCAATATCCTGATCGCCCGGTTGCTTGGTAATGATATTGACCGCACCGCCCAGGGTGTTACGGCCGTAAAGCGTCCCTTGGGGGCCACGCAGTACTTCCACCCGCTGAATATTGGGCAGTGACATGTTGGCACCCATTTGCCGGCCGAGGTAGACGCCATCCAGGTAAACCCCTACGCCCGGGTCGGTAGTAATAATGTGGTCCTGTAGACCAATACCCCGGATAAACACCGATGCGTGTCCGGTATTGCCCACACCGTAACGGCTGATATTCAGGTTAGGGACATACTTACCCACATCGTCAAGATTGGTGACATTGGTGTCGTCAATCAGTCCTTCCCCAATAGAAGAAACCGCGGTGGGTGTCTCATAAATACTTTCTGTGCGCTTCCGGGCGGTGACCAATACTTTTTCGACGTCCGTTTCTTTAACTTGCTGCCCGTTTTCCTGCGCCAGGGCAGCAGGACTCAGCAGTGTTGCAATTGCCGCCGCCAGTATAGACGCGCGCGCAGGCAGACCGTTTCGCAGTGAGGGCGAAATGACACTCATTTGGGTTTCTCCGTCGTTTTTTTGCAGATTTTATGACGTGTTGTGAACACGGACGTGCTGGTGCACTGGTTGGGCGGCGAGTATAGCGAAAAAAGCATAAATGTGAAGCATTGTTAAACAATCTTTGGCGGATTTGTGTAAACCGCTGGCCAGCGTGCAGTGATCTGACCGCCGCCTGCACCGTTATGACATTACCCCCTTAACAATGTGAAGTTGCTATGATCCGTAAACCGCAAACCCTGTTTTTTGATGTAAACGAAACCCTGTTAGACATGCACGCTGTACGCGAGGCCGTCGGAGACGCGCTGGGCGACACGAACCTCGTACCGGTGTGGTTTTCCACGCTGTTGCATTATTCGCTGGTGGAAATGGCCACCGACAGCTTTCATGATTTCGCTGAGATCGGCGCCGCAGCGCTGGTGATGACCGCCCACGCCAATGGCAGGACGCTGGAATTAGCCGACGCGCAAGACATCATCACTGAACCAATGACCAGCCTGCCGCCCCATGATGATGTGGCTGAGGGGCTAAAGGCCTTACGCGACGAGGGGTTTCAGTTGGTGGCACTGTCGAATTCAGCCGCTGAGGGACTGGATAAACAATTAAAATATGCGGAACTATATTCGCTGTTTGAGCAGGTATTAAGCGT
>JBPEWW010000295.1:0-5563 GCA_052032275.1 Alteromonas sp.
CGCCACCCACACGGGCAGCTTCTCACCGGTAAGCGGATGCAAGGCAAAGATACCGGTAGCACAGCCTTTCTTTTCCATGGTGGCCAGCTCAGCCTCGGCAACTTTAGTGTTTCGGCATTCGTCGATAAACGCAGCCAGCTCCGGATTATTAGCGGCCGCGAATTCAGCAATCGGATGCTGCGCGGCGACTGCCACATAAGTGACACCGTAAAGAGTGTCCGGGCGGGTGGTATACACGGTAAGGTTATTTACTTCCCCGGCGGCGGCTTCCAGGTCAAATGTGATATCCACCCCTTCCGAGCGACCAATCCAGTTGGCCTGCATTGCGCGGACCTGATCGGGCCACTCTTCCAGTTGTTCTAAATCGGCCAGCAGTTCTTCAGCATAGTCGGTAATCTTGATAAACCACTGTGGGATCTCTTTCTGCTCGACTAAGGCCCCTGAACGCCAGCCGCGCCCGTCAATTACCTGCTCGTTGGCCAGTACGGTCTGGTCAATGGGATCCCAGTTAACAGTGGCGTTCTTTTTGTAAACCAGTCCCTTTTCGTATAACCGGGTGAAGAACCATTGCTCCCAGCGATAGTACTCCGGGGTACAGGTGGTCACTTCCCGATCCCAGTCATAACCAAAGCCCAGTGATTTCAGCTGGGATTTCATGTAATCAATATTGGCATAAGTCCACTTGGCCGGCGCAGTATTATTATTGATAGCGGCGTTCTCAGCCGGCAGACCAAACGCGTCCCAGCCCATGGGCTGCAGTACGTTTTTGCCCTGCATCCGCTGGAAACGACTGATCACATCGCCGATGGTATAGTTGCGAACGTGCCCCATATGCAGACGGCCGCTGGGGTAGGGGAACATAGAAAGACAGTAGAATTTTTCTTTTTCTGGCTGCTCAACGGCTTTAAAAGACGCATTGTCCTGCCAGTATTGTTGCACCTGTTGTTCTATTTCTTTGGGGTTATACTGTTTTTCGGCCATGAAGATCGGGCTTCCGCAATGTTGATTGGTTTAAAGGCTGATGCGTGCTCACGTTTGTCATTGGCGAGGAGACGCCAGCGCATCACGACAAATGAAGCTGTATAGAATACCTCAGCGCTGGTGAAAGCCTCAATAGGCGGCGGCCGATTGATGTAAAAAAGTCATTGAAACGCTGAATTATTCGCCATCGTCGGCGGACACGAAATGGATAAGACTGCCCAGTTGCTGCGCCTGTACCTGATCCACGACTCCTGCCAGCCGGGTCAGGCCCTCCGGCGGTGCGTAACCGTGCACCCGATAGGTTAATGCCACTTCGGTGCCGGCGTCCTGTTCAGTAATTGACCATGTCAGCGCGCCATTCACACCCATGGCCTGCAGTGGACCAAGACCGCCGCTCATCACCAGTTTATGGGGCGGCTCAACCTGGCTGATAAGCATATGAGCCGCGGATTTGTCGTGCTGGTTTTCGCAAAAGCAGCCGCCGGCCTTAACATCAATATGTAACGTACCACGCCACCAGGTGTGATCTTTCGGCCACCATTGATCCACGTGGCCGGTAAGCGCCTGCCAGACTTCCTGCGATGAGGCCTGGGTCAGCTCCTTATTGTGGATGACAAACCCGTCATCAGCGGCGTGCTGAACCTCGGCGGTCACGGCCGCCGTGTGCAGCAGACCGGACAGGGCACAGGTAACCAACAGAACTCGAATAATTTGCATAAATTGGCTTCGGTAGAAAAATAATTGTCAGACTAGTACGCGTGATGAGCAAATACAAGTATAAGCGTTTGACAGCGCTGGCGAATCACGTTTCACTTAACAAAAAATGAGAAAGTAACTACAAGTATGTCTGGTGTACCCACTTTCACCCCGCTTGCGGCCTCCGCATTATCACCGTCGTTCAACCGCAGGATCATTAACGCTGCGCTTGCCGATGATGACGCATTTAATGCGACGTTCATAGGTCAGGAGCGCGCGCGCGAAGCGCTGACTTTTGGATTGGGGATCAATACCAAAGGCTATAACCTATATGTCATGGGTGAGCAGTCAACCGGCCGCTTCTCGCTGGTTAAAGATTACATTGAACGACATGTTGCTGCCCTGCCAACGCCGGATGACTGGTGTTATCTGAATAACTTTGAAGACGAACGGGAGCCGGTGGTGCTGAAAATGCATCCTGGTGGGGGCAAAGCGTTACAAAAAGACATTCAGAGTCTGATCGACGACCTGCTTGCTACCTTTCCGGCGGCCTTTGATCACCCTGGCAACCAGCGCAAACGTACTGCGATAAACCGTGCATATGAACAGCAATACGACCAGGCCATAGACGCACTGGAGCGGTATGCGCAGGCAAACGGCGTTGCACTCTACGAAGAGGGCGGGACCATCACGTTTTCCCCGGTGGTCGATGGCAAGCCAATCAGTGATACCGAATTCGCGACGCTGAGCGATGAAAAGCGCCAGTATTACTATAACCTCATTGATGAACTGGAGAACCGCCTGAGTGAGAGTTTGCTGGGCTTGCCTGTCTGGAAACGGGAGCACAGTGAACAGTTGCGGGAGCTTGATAAAGAAACCGCCGAGCAGGGAATTCGGCCACTTTTAAAGGCACTGGAGCACAAGTACACCGGTGATCTGGGCGTGCTGAAGTACCTAAAAGCAATCCGCACCCACCTGATCGATACCGTCGTGGCCTTGTACTGTGAGGAGCGCAAAGACGATAAGAGTGATGAGCTGGACCGCCGGGTGTTTCTGGAAGAGCAGTTCCTTCCTAACGTGGTGGTAGGGCATACCCTTGAAGACGGGGCGCCGGTCATCTATGAGCCACACCCGAGTTACCAGAACCTGTTTGGTAAAGTGGAATACACCAATATTCATGGCAGCGTGTATACCAACTACCGCATGATCCGGCCCGGCGCACTGCATAAAGCCAACGGCGGGTACCTGTTACTCGATGTGGAACAACTGATTGATCAGCCGTATGTGTGGGACTCACTGAAACAGGCAATAAAATTCGCCAAACTGAAAACCGAATTGCCCCAGCAGGACGTGGGCATGGTTAATGCTATCACGCTGCAGCCTCAGCCCATTGATTTACAAGTGAAAATAATTCTGCTGGGCTCCCGGGATCTTTACTACACATTGCAGGATTATGACCCGGAATTCGATGAGCTGTTTCGGGTGCTGGTAGATTTTGACCTGGAAATACCTGTCACCAGACAATCATTATACGATTTTGTCGGTCGCGTCCGCCGTCATGTCGCCGCCCAGGGGTTAGCCGGAATATCTGCCAAAGCTATGCTCAGGCTGGTCGAATACGCACTGCGCATGGCTGAACACAAAGAAAAGTTCTCGGCCCATTTTGCCGAAGTGCTGGAGCTGATTAACGAAGCTGATTATTTCTGCAAAAAGGCCGCCGGCACCACCCTGGAACTGGGCCATCTTGAGACGGCGCTGACGGCTAAAAAGCGCCGTACCGGGCGGGTCAGTCAGACGCTGCTTAACGACATTAAAGAAGGGCATGTGCTGATTGCCACCGACGGTAAAGCCGTCGGCAAAGTCAATGGGCTCACCGTCATGGAGATTGGTGGCACGGCGTTTGGCACGCCGGCACGCATCACGGCGACCGTATTTGCCGGCGCCAGCGGCGTGGTGGATATTGAACGGGAAGTGGAACTGGGGCAACCCATCCATTCTAAAGGCGTCATGCTGCTCACCGGCTATCTGGGAAATAAGTACGCTCAGCATTTTCCACTGACCTTGTCGGCCAATATTGCCCTTGAGCAGTCTTATGGACATATTGACGGCGACAGCGCGTCGCTGGGGGAACTGGTGGCGCTGATTTCTGCCCTTACGGATATCCCGGCGTTGCAAACCCTGGCGGTGACCGGCTCTATCAATCAGTATGGCGAAGTCCAGGCGGTTGGGGGGGTAAATGAGAAAATTGAAGGCTACTTTGACTTATGCCAGCACCGCGGCCTGACAGGAACGCAGGGGGTGGTGATCCCCAAATCGAATGAAGTCAACCTGGTACTCGACAGCGCGGTAATTAATGCGGTGAAAAAAGGGCAATTTCATATCTACACAGTTGAAACGGTGGATGATGCGCTGAGTTTACTTATGCAGAAAGACGCCGGGACCTTGTCGACCCGTGGCCGGTATCCTAAACAGTCCATTAATTACCATGCTGTGAACCGGCTGTATAATATTGCCCTGATGGTTAACGGCGGCGACTCCGATTAATGCGGTGGTCAGGCGCAGGCAAAGAAAAGCCAGCAATAAATGCTGGCTTTAAGCGCTTTGGGCGAGGCCGTTATTTAGGCGGCATGCGCAGGGCACCATCAAGACGAATGGTTTCCCCGTTCAGGTAAGCGTTGTCCATCATATGCAGCACCAGTTTACCGAACTCCTGCGGTAAGCCGAGGCGTTTAGGGAACTGCACATTGCTCACCAGGGCATCCTGCACCTTTTCCGGCATGGCCAGTAACATAGGTGTGCCCATAACGCCAGGCGCAATGGTGTTGACGCGGATCCCCAGTGGAGCCAGGTCCCGGGCCATCGGCAGGGTCAGGCCAATGATGCCGCCTTTGCTGGCCGCGTAGGCAGTCTGGCCTATCTGGCCTTCATAACCTGCCACTGACGCGGTGTTGATGATCAGGCCCCGTTCGTTAGCCTCGCCCTGGGTGGGTTGTGACGCCATGGCCTGGGCCACCAGACGGGCCACGTTAAAACTACCAACCAGGTTAATATCAATGGTGTTCTGAAAGCCATCCAGTGGCGCTGCATTGCCTTCTTTGTCCAGCAGTCGCTTTGCCGGCGCGATGCCAGCACAGTTCACGCACAGATGAATATCACCGAAGCGCGCTTTGACGTCTTCAATGGCAGACTGGACCTGGTTTTCGTCGCGTACATCGACCCGACAAAACAGCGTATGTTCTGCACCCAGTTCGTCTACCCGGGTATTGCCCACCTCGTCGTTCATGTCGAACAGCGCGACATTGAGACCGGCCTCCCGTAAGGCGATGGCCGTCGCGTGGCCTAAGCCAGAACAGCCGCCGGTAACAATGGCCGTTGAGCCTGAAAGTTCCATAGTGTTTCCTGTGTTGTTATTACAATGTTACGCATACTACTGACAGTTGTAACTGAACTCCACGATAATCAGGAAACGGTGAGGTCAGGATACCTTTATTTTGGCAACTGAATTTTACGCTCGTCGGAAGGGCGGTAAATAACCAGCGTATGGCCGATTACCTGCAGTTTCACTGCCCCGGTTTCGCGCACGATGGCATCCATGATCAGCGCTTTCTCTTCGCGATCATCAGTAGGTACTTTTACTTTGATGAGTTCGTGATGAGTCAGGGCACCGTCAATTTCTGCTACCACGCCTTCGGTCAGTCCGTTGGCACCAAGCTGTACAACGGGTTTTAGGGGATGGGCAAGCCCTTTAAGGAACTGCTTTTGTTTATTTGATAATTTCATTAATAGGATTTCTTACAATTAATCTGATTGTTGCAACTTGAAATGCCGTATTCTAACGCCATCTAGTCAACAATCCCAACGACAATGTGCGTGACGGGCAAAAAGA
>JBPEWW010000296.1:0-1603 GCA_052032275.1 Alteromonas sp.
CAGCTGAAAGAAACCCTCAGTCATCTGGCGGAAACCTTTGTGTATGGCAACCCGGGCTGGTTTGCCCGAAACGTCTTGCGACAGCGCCAGATTGGCCGGGTGGCGTTTGTGGCCACCAAAACCGATCTCATCCCGGAATCGCAAAAGCCGGCCATGTTAAGTTTGCTGCAGCAGGTGACAGAAGGGGCGGTGGCGAAATTTGCCGACAAACCCATTCAGTTCGAGCATTTTCTGGTGTCGGCCATGCAAACCACCGATCGCGGCGAACACGACGACGCACTGCGTTACACCAATCCGTCCGGCGCGTATGTGGAGGCCAACTTTGAGCCGTTGCCCATGACCCTGAAAGACATGGAAAGCGATGCGCACTACCCGGTACTGCAGGCCCAGGTACCGAAAGACTACCTGCCGCGCATGCTCAACGGGCGCGGGCTGGACCGGTTATTTGAATTTCTACTGAATCAGGAGGCATAGCATGTCAGCAGACACCACGCAGCGCTATCGCTCAAAAGTCACTGAACGCACCATCAATACCGTGCAGCCTGAGGCCGACATGCCGGCCAAAATTGACGATTCCGCCTGGCAGCCGGGCACCGCTAAGCGCTTCCTGTCGCTTGGCACAACCACCTTACTGCTGGGCGGGGCCTGTGCCATAGGGTTTGGCGTGTTCAGTGCCGTGGAGGCGGTGCTGGGCTACTTCGATACCTACCCGGTCACGGCGGCCGTGCTGGGCAGCCTGCTGGCCGGATTCGTATTGTGTATGCTTACCCTGGTGGGCCGCGAAGTGAAAGGCTTTATGAATGTGAACCAGCATTTGACGCGGCAACTGGATTATCCGGCACTGGAGGCCACCAGTGACAAAGCCGTAGTGCTGGCCAGCCTGAAACGCCATGCCAGCAGTTTTTCGGCGCACAGCTATGCTGCCCGCTGTTACAAAACCTTTACCCAGGCGCTCAACAGCGACGTGTCGGCGCAGGAAGCCCTGGCGCTGTATCAGCGCACGGTGGTGAAACCGGTAGACAAGCGGGCCCAAGAGGTGATTAATAAAGAGTCGATGACTGCCGGTAGCCTGACGTTTATCAGTCCCAACCACCTCATTCAGACACTGATGATAGTGTGGATAAGCTTTCGTACCATCCGGCGGGTGGCCCAGGTGTATGGCTTACGGCCTGGCACCCTGGGGAACTGGCAGCTGTTTAAGGTACTGGCACAAAACATTGCCGCGCAGAGCATTTTTGACCTGGCCACCGATGAAGTGGCCAATCAAATCAGTGGCTCGTTAACCGCCCGCTTTATGGAAAACTCTGCCGAAGCGGTGGCCGCCGGAGCCCTGAATGTGCGGCTGGGCAAGGCGCTGATGAAGCTGTTGCGCTGATCCGCTACAGGGCTTTTTTGGTGGGCATCACCACATTGGCAAAAATCAGCCCGGCCACCAGTGACATAAAGATCAGAAACACTTCCTGTCCCACATGATCGGCCTTAACGAAGTCCTGGCCGGTCATAAAGGAATTCAGCCCAATGTAAGTTTTGGACCCCGGCACCAGCACAATCAGGCCGTGCATGGCCACAATGGTGGCAGGTTGATTGGCGATGCGGGTAAATG
>JBPEWW010000297.1:0-2254 GCA_052032275.1 Alteromonas sp.
AGCGACAAACCGGACCTGCGTAACCCGCTGGAACTGGTGGACGTGGCTGACCTGCTTAAAGATGTGGAGTTTAAGGTGTTCAGTGGCCCGGCCAATGACGACCACGGCCGGGTAGCCGTTATCCGGGTGCCGGGCGGTGCCAGTTTGTCCCGCAAGCAACTGGACGAATACACTAAGTTTGTGGGTATCTACGGGGCCAAAGGTATGGCCTGGCTGAAAGTAAACGACACCTCGGCAGGGCAGGAAGGACTGCAGTCGCCCATCCTGAAATTCCTGAGCGCCGACATTACCGATGCGTTACTGGCGCGCAGCGGTGCCCAGGACGGCGATATCCTGTTATTTGGTGCCGATAATGCCACGGTAGTCACCGAAGCCCTGGGCGCATTGCGACTCAAAGTAGGTGAAGATTTTGAACTGCTGGAAGGCGAATGGAAGCCGCTGTGGGTTGTTGATTTCCCCATGTTTGAAGAAGCGGACGGTGCACTGCATGCGTTACACCATCCGTTTACTGCGCCGCGCAATATGACTGCAGAAGAATTGCAGGCGGATCCGGTGAATGCCTTATCTGATGCCTACGACATGGTATTAAATGGGGTCGAGCTGGGCGGTGGTTCGGTGCGTATTCACGATCAGGCCATGCAGTCAGCGGTATTCAGTATCCTGGGTATTAATGAAGAAGAAGCCGAAAACAAATTTGGCTTCCTGCTGGACGCATTACGTTTTGGCGCGCCACCGCATGCCGGTCTGGCCTTTGGTCTGGATCGTCTGGTTATGCTGATGACCGGCGCCAGCTCCATCCGTGATGTGATGGCATTCCCCAAAACCACGACGGCGGCCTGCCCACTGACCAGTGCCCCCAGCCCTGCGAATCCGCAGCAGCTCGAAGATTTGGCCATTGCCACGGTGAAAAAGTCATCCTGAGACATGGCGTTCAAGCGACCTGAGTCCGTCCTGGTGGTGCTGTTTGACCAGCAACACCAGGTGCTCATCATGCAGCGTGACGATGATCCCGCCTTCTGGCAGTCGGTCACCGGCACCATCGAAGCGAATGAAACGCCACTGGCGGCCGCCTACCGGGAGGTCCGGGAAGAAACCGGTCTGATATTAACGGCCGCGACGACGCCAGTGACCGATTGCAAGGTAACCAACCGTTTTGAAATACGGCCGCAATGGCGGTATCGCTACCCACCCGGCACCCGGTATAACACTGAGCATGTGTTTTGTGCCTGTGTAGACAGTGCGCAACCGCTGACCCTCACTGAACACACCGCGTATGCCTGGGTGTCTAAGCAGGATGCAATCGCCAGACTCTGGTCGCCCTCAAACCGCGACGCCGTCAGTCAGTTTGTGCCCGGAGGCAATTAATGATAATACTGGGTATAGATCCAGGTTCCCGCATCACCGGCTATGGGCTGATTGCCCGCAAGCACGGTAAGTTATGCTATGTGGCCAGTGGTTGTATTCGGGTGGGCACGAAGGAATTGCCAGAGCGGCTAAATAATATCTTTATCGGGGTTGGCGATATTATTCGCCAGTTCAAACCGCAACAGTTCGCCATTGAACAGGTGTTTATGGCGAAAAATCCGGATTCGGCACTGAAGCTGGGGCAAGCCAGAGGCGCAGCCATTGTAGCCGCGGCGCAGGCCGAATTGCCGGTAGCGGAATACTCGGCCAGGCAAATAAAGCAAGCGGTGGTGGGCAAGGGCGGCGCAGACAAAACCCAGGTACAGCACATGGTCAGGCATTTACTGCAGTTGCCGGGTACGCCCCAGGCCGATGCTGCCGATGCGTTGGCGGTGGCGTTATGTCATGCCCACACTGAACAAAGCCTGATTAAAATGGCCGGCCAGGCGAGTAAAAGCGTACGCGGAAGACTGCGTTAACAGAGGGTTTATGATTGGAAGAATTCAGGGTGTCCTGATTGAGAAACAACCGCCAGGTGTACTGGTTGACGTAAATGGGATGGGCTACGAAATTCAGATGCCGATGACCAGTTTTTATCAGCTGCCGGCGGTGGGAGAAAAGGTCACCGTATTTACACACTTCGTGGTGCGGGAAGACGCGCAGTTGCTGTTCGGCTTTGCCGACAAAATGGAACGCGGACTGTTCCGTGAGTTAATTAAGGCTAACGGAGTGGGGCCCAAGCTGGGGTTAACCATCCTCTCGGGGATGTCGGCGCCGCAGTTTCTGACCAGTGTGCAGAATGAAGATGTGACGGCGCTGGTCAGTCTGCCGGGCATTGGTAAAAAGACCG
>JBPEWW010000298.1:0-3228 GCA_052032275.1 Alteromonas sp.
TTTGGTATTGCTGCTTCAGCAACCCTTATTGATGCGGAACTGGAAGATGGCACTGCTATCCCGGGCCAGTCGGATGAAGTTTACTCAATCACCGCATACTACGAAATGAATGGTTTGGAAATTCGGGTGGCGGCAACAGACCGCTCAGAATATCTGACCTACCAGCGCGGTGGCTCGAATAAGATCGATGCCGCTACCCGCGATGCGGTGACCCAGGTTGATGCTCAAATCAGCTATGACTTTGAAGACAGTGGTATCGAGTATCTGGAAGGTTTGCGCGTGTCTCTGCAGGGCACCAACCTGACCGATGAGAAGGAAGAAACCATCGACGATAACGGGATTGTCACCCTGCGTCGTGAGTTTGGGCCGTCTTACATGCTTAACCTGAACTATTCGTTCTACTAAGCATTTCCAGCTAGGTAAACCAGCCTCTGCCTTTGCGCAGGGGCTTTTTTATTCGCGTATTCTGACGATTAATTTTGCTTTTGGCTTTACTTTAATTAACGGCAAAAGCAAAGTTACCGCAATAACGAAATCCCCGGGAATTACTTTATGCATAAACCTGTTCGAAAAGTGGTCATCGCCGGTGGTGGCACCGCTGGCTGGATGACCGCAGCACTGCTTCGAAAAGTGTTACCCAGTCATGTGAAGTTGCGCCTTATTGAATCAGAAGACATCGGCATTGTTGGCGTGGGTGAGGCCACCATCCCGCCCATCCAGACGTTTAACCAGTCACTGGGAGTCGATGAAAAGGACTTTCTCAGAGAAACCCATGCCACCATGAAGCTGGCTATTAGTTTTGAAAACTGGCGCGTTCCCGGTGAGCGGTATCTGCATACCTTCGGCGCACCAGGCACCACGCTGGGCTTTTGTGGGTTTCAGCATTACTGGCTGCGTGCGAAACAGCAAGGAGCAACTGCCTCACTATGGGATTATGATTTGAATGCCCTATGCTGCGAACAGGGGAAATTCAATAAAATGAATACCCAAAACCCTATGTTCGAGATGCAGTACGCTTACCATTTTGATTCTGCGTTATATGGTCAGTTTTTGCGAAAAATAGCAGAAAAGGCAGGTGTTGCGCGTACCGAGGGCCTTATCGAGCATGCCCAGCAGGACCCCGCCTCAGGCTTTATCACGGCCCTGCAGTTAAAAAGCGGCGAAACTATTCAGGGCGACCTGTTTATCGATTGTACCGGCAGTCGGGCCCTGCTTAGTCAGCAAACACTGGGGGTAGCCTACGAAGACTGGAGTCACTGGCTGCCAGCTGACCGGGCGCTGGCCGTGCCATCAGCCAGAAAAGCGAAGACGGCCCCCTACACCCGCAGTATTGCCCATCCCTCAGGCTGGCAGTGGCAAATTCCGCTTACCCACCGCAACGGTAACGGCATTGTCTATTCCAGCAATTACCTGTCCGATGAAAAGGCCCATGATACCCTGATGGGTAACCTGGAAACTGAGGCGCTGGATACACCACGTCAACTGCGTTTTCGCACCGGCCGCACCCGCGAACAGTGGCATAAAAACGTCGTCGCGATTGGACTTTCCAGTGGTTTTCTTGAGCCACTGGAGTCGACCAGCATTCACCTTATTCAGTCGGGCATCGTGCGGCTAATGAAAATGTTTCCCAACCAGGGCATCGAGCCCAGCATGGTTGCGCTGTATAACGCGGAGTCAAAACAGGAGTTTGAGACCATTCGCGACTTTATTATCCTGCATTACTATGTCAACGAACGTGATGACAGTGACTTCTGGCGGGACATGCGGAACATGAAAATTCCATTGCGGCTGGAACAAAAAATAAATGCTTTTAAGCAAACATCCGCTATTTTCAA
Organism: Alteromonas sp.; assembly: GCA_052032275.1. GTDB lineage: Bacteria > Pseudomonadota > Gammaproteobacteria > Enterobacterales > Alteromonadaceae > Alteromonas. The sequence continues at coordinate 1,836 of JBPEWW010000298.1, forward strand.
CGAAAATAGCGACATTTTTAGAGACGCGTCCTGGGTGCAGGTCATGATGGGACAGGGGCTGATGCCCCGTGACTATCACCCTGTCGCCGATGTACCTGAGCTCGCTACCCTGAATGACACACTGCAAAAGGTTTATGACGCCAAACGGCAACCTTTAGCACAAATGCTGCCGCACGACGAATTCTTGCGCCGGTATGCGGGGCACTGATATGTCTGAACCTATGCATATGGTAATTGTGGGCGGCGGCACGGCTGGCTGGATGGCGGCCAACCTGTTTGCCCACCATTTTGCTGATAAGCCAGTGCGGATCTCGCTAATTGAATCACCCGATATCGGCACAATCGGCGTCGGCGAGGGCTCTACCCCTACCCTCAAGCGATTCTTTAGCGATCTGGGGATTGCTGAATCAGAATGGATGCCTGCGTGTCATGCTACATACAAAGTGAATATCCGTTTTGCGGGGTGGAGCCCGCAAATGGGAGTCCCGGAATACAGTCACCCGTTTATCTCGCAGCTGGACACCTTTAGTGAACGCCCGTTTCACGTCAACTGCCGCACCAGGCGGCTTGGCCTGGACGTGGCCACAACCCCCGAACGATTTTTGTTTAACGGCTATCTGGCCAATCAAGGACTGGCTCCGGTTACGCCTGACAATTTTCCGTTTCGTATTGAGTACGGCTATCACTTCGACTCAGGAAAACTGGGGGAGTTTCTCCGCTCTCGCGCGGTGACTAATCAGGTTGAGCACGTTCAGGCTAATATTACCGAAGTCATCACCGCGCCCAGCGGGGATATTCAGGCCCTGCAGCTGGCCGACGGCCGGCGTATTGAGGGAGACTTTTTCGTAGATTGTTCCGGGTTTCGCTCGCTGTTATTGCAAAACACCCTGAACGTACCGTTCCGTTCGTTTAAGCAAAACCTGTTTAACGATGCGGCGGTGGTATTACCCTCCCAGGCTATAGCGACGCCGCCGGCAGAAACCCGGGCTACGGCGTTATCTAACGGCTGGGCCTGGCAGATCCCCTTAACTAACCGCACTGGCAATGGCTATGTTTACAGCACAGAATATCTGACTCAGGACGGTGCCGAAACAGAGTTAAGGCGCCACCTTGGCTTACTGGACAGTGATATAGACGCCCGCTTTCTGAATATGCGGGTCGGTCAGACGGCGCAGGCCTGGAGCCATAACTGCCTGGGGCTGGGCCTGTCGCAGGGCTTTATTGAGCCGCTGGAAGCAACCGCACTGCACCTTGTCCAGCTGGGTATCGAAATCTTTATTGATAAGTTTACCGCCGGTGAGTTCAACGCGCAGTACCGGGATGAATATAACGCCCTCATTTACGAGCGCTTCGAACGGGTGCGTGACTACATTGTCGGCCACTACAAGCTTAA
>JBPEWW010000299.1:0-10295 GCA_052032275.1 Alteromonas sp.
TACCCGCCAGCATGGTGTTTTTTATGCCGCAGGGTCACGCCGACGTGGTACGTCAGTTACAGCAGAGTATGCCTGCCCTCGCGGTGCACAGTACATTTAATCAGCGCACCCTGCTGGTGTCCGGCAACCAGGCTATTCGGGTTGTGGTGTCACCTGACGGTGACGGTGCCCAAGTCGATATTCTGGTAGCCGCCGAAAGCTAAGAGCCCGGCGCGCACTGCCCTGCCGGGCCACCGCGTCAGTTATTCCGGTAGTGAATAGCGTAACGACAGGATCTGGCACTGCCTTTGCAAATATCTCATTGAAATAAACATCCCCACTGGTGAGCGTCATTTTTCTGACACCCGGTGGACTTTCAATGGTGAATGTGAGGCTCATTATGGAATTGGCACTGATTCTGTTGATGTTATTAATTGTGGTGGCCATAGGCGCCATGAAACTGGTCGATCAGGGTATGGCGTTTCCGTTTAAACGTAAGACCACCCTGTTTACGCCTGCGGAACAGACATTTTTAAAATTGATTGAACAGGCCGTGGGTCATGAGTTCAGGATTGTCTGTCGGGTACGTCTGAGTGATGTGTTGCAGGTCCGCCACCAGAAAAACCGCAAGCAGGCGAATGCGGCCTTGTCGCGGGCGGCATCGCGGCAGCTGGATTTCGTGTTATGCGACAAGCAGGATATGAGCCCGATTATGGCCATTGATCTGGTTCACAGTCAGGGTAAAGAGGGCTATAAGAGCCAGCGGGACTGGTTTGTATCGGGTGCGCTCGATGCTGCTGGCGTGCCGCACGCCCGCATCAAGGTTAAGTCCGGTTACAGCGTAGATGACATTCGTGAGTGCATTGAAACCAAGCTGCTGCCTTATCGTCGCATGCAGCAGCGTATCGCGCAGGCGCCCACCCACAATCCACCGCGCCCGTCCCGTCCAACCCGGCCACTGCGTTCGAGTAAAGCGGCAGCCTGACTTTTCTGGTGCACAGCGACGCCCCCTGTCCTGTGCACCTTTTTCTTCCTCTGCGTTACTGCTCCTGTCAGTTTTCAGCATTTACCAGTACAATGGCGCCTTTCTTTATCAGACAGTGACTTAGCCTGACTGCACCAGGCACACAGCACTTACCCATAGGAACACTGGCATGGCTACAATTGGCATTCTGGGCGCAATGGACGAAGAAGTTGCGCTGCTTAAAGCATCTCTGGAAAATCTTGAGGAATCACACTGGTCTCACCTCACCTTCTACCAGGGCACCATGCACGGCATGCACGTGGTACTGGTGAAATGCGGCATTGGTAAAGTAGCGGCCGCCCTGGCAACCACCGCACTTATCGATCGCTTTAACCCCGATTACGTGGTTAATACAGGGTCTGCCGGGGGCTTTGACACTAGCCTGGCCATTGGCGATTTAGTGATTGGCAGCACTATCCGGCACCATGATGTTGACCTCACTCACTTTGGTTATGAACTGGGGCAACCTGCCGGCGGCTTGCCGGCCTCGTTTACGGCGGCGCCCGTGCTGGTCGAAGCTGCCGAAGCCGCCGCTGCCACCCTGCCCGACCTGCAGCACGTCCGCGGACTCATCTGCACGGGCGATGCCTTTATCGGCTCAGACGAAGCCGTGGCGGCGTTGCGCGAAAAATTTCCGGCCATGAGCGCGGTGGAGATGGAAGGGGCTGCCATCGCACAAACCTGCCATATGCTGCAGGTCCCCTTTCTGGTGATCCGCTCACTGTCAGATATCGCCGGTAAAACCTCAACGGTGTCCTTTACGGAGTACCTGGACACTGCGGCCAGGCACTCTGCCCAGCTGGTGATGGAAATGATCAAGCAACTGGCTGACGGCCTGCGCTGAGCCCGCCGCGAATGGAAGCATTGTTAACGCAGTCGGTATTGTCGTCGCTGGTTATTTTGTTACTGGCCCTCTTGGCTGACGCGGTGTGGCGCTGGCCGGTGGCCTATCACCCGTTAACCCTGATGAAACTGCTGGCCGCCCGCATGGGTGATAAGGTATTACCCGGAGCACAGCACGCCCCGCTGCAACATTATATATCCGGCACCCTGGCGGCGGTGGTCATCGTGGCGCCAGTAGTGACCCTGCTGGGACTGCTGGTGTATCTGGCCGAATATCCGGTATTTTTTGAGGCAGTCATCCTTGTGGCCATCCTGGATTTCGGGCACGAACGCTACCGCTTCCGCCAGGTGCTCAACAGCGTAGGAAAAAATAAAAAAACGCTGAGCCGGGAGTCAGTTGCTTACATGGTGTTGCGGGACTGTAACCGGCTCACTGATATTGGCATTGCAAAAGCGGCCATCGAAGCCCTGCTGCTGAAGTTTTACTATCAGTATGTGGCGGTAATTTTCTGGTTTTTACTCGCCGGTCCCATCGCGGCGCTGACTTACCGGCTATTGTTGCTGCTTTCCTGGCAGTGGCATCCGCGTCGGGCCGGTTATCATCATTTTGGCATGCCGGTGCGCCGGGTCGTGCGGCTGTTACACCTTCTGCCATCGGTGCTGGGGGCCATATGTATGCTCGTTGTCACCGCAGCAGGCAGCGCCTTAACAGCCCTAAAAAACGCGCCCGCCCGGGATCGCACCTCCTTGCTGTTGGCGGCCTTTGCCGGGGGCAACCATATCAGGCTTGGCGGCCCGGCTTTTTATGCCGGCCGTAAAACCCGCCCGCCCCGGGTGGGTGGCGACCGCGACGTCAGGTATTCAGATATGGTGTACTGCCGGCGAGCCATTACCCGGGCCGGGGTGCTGGTAGCCAGCCTGGCGTTACTGACGCTTACCGTGCTGGCCGCGGTCTTTGGCCAGGTACCATTGTCATGACCCGCGCTGTGCTGTTAATCAGCATCTGGCTGGGGTGCGTTGGCAGTCTTGCTGCCAGCACACCGGCGCGCATTGTTACCCTTGCCCCGCACCTTACCGAGTGGGTGTATTCTCTGGATATGCAGGCAAACCTGGTCGGCGTAAGCGCCCATTCTGATTATCCGGCTGCGGCCGGCACCCTGCCTGAGATCGCCGACTATCAGGGGGTAAACTTTACGGCATTGATGGCCTTAGAGCCCGATATAGTACTGGCTTGGCAGGGGGGCAACAGACCCCAGGATATCTCCCGGTTGCAGGCACTGGGCTACCCGGTATTTATTTCCTCTCCAGCACACCCCGCAGACATCGCCGATGAACTGCAGGCACTGGCACAAACCCTTGGGGTCCCGCAGCGGGGCAAGCACCTGGCGGCGCAGTTTCTCGCCCGGTTAACAGCACTCCAGGCGCAGTTTGCGCGCCCGGACTTAACGCAGGTGTTCTATTACTCCTGGACCTCACCCCTGATGACGGTGGGGCCAAATGCGTGGGCGAATCAGTTACTGAACGTGTGTGGTGCACAAACGCTGTTTGCCGATGCGCCCACCGATTACCCGCAAGTTTCCATGCAGGAGGTGTTAAAACGCCAGCCTGCGCTCCTGATTGCCGCTTTAACCGGGTCAAAAGCGAGTGCCGCCAGCTTCTGGCAGCCCCACCGGACAGTGCTGAGCGCGCCGCTTATCCAGGCAGATCCGGATGCCCTGTCACGCTTTACGTTACGCTTATTACCCGAGCTTGAGCGGGTGTGCCGGGCCATTGAGTCAGCCCGGAGAGCGCCGCCCTCCTCGCAATGACATTGCTTCACCGTTATATTCCTCTACACTTAATAAAAGCGCAGAGGGATTTGGGCAACCCGCTTAGATATTTTTTAAAAGTGAGTTCATCATGCGTTTACTGGCACTTCTGGGCCTGATTGGCCTGCTGTTTATTGCCCTGGCAGGCTGGCATTATTCGGCCACGGCCCGGGTTCCGGAAACGGTGACTGCGTCACCTTATGTGCTGGAGCGGGTGAAGAACAACGACTGGCTGCTGATTGATGTGCGTTCGCCCGAGGAGTTTGCCGAAGGCCACATTCCCGGCGCCATCAATATGCCCCATGAGCAGATCACCGGGTATCTCAGTGAGCTGACCGGCTGGCAGGATAAACCCGTCATTGTCTACTGTCGCTCCGGCCGCCGGGCCAGCATGGCGATGCAGGTGCTGGAACAACACAATTTCAGCGCATTACGCGCACTGGAAGGCGACATGCTGGGATGGAATGCGGCAAACCTGCCGGTCACCCGCATGTGAGCGCCGTCCGGTTTCAACCCTACCATTGTGTCCGTTCTTTGTTAAACTGCGGGTTTTCCGCTTCACCCGTTGAGATAACAACATGAAGATAGACATTGCCACACCAGCAATGCTGTTTCCGGCAATATCCTTACTGCTCCTGGCCTATACCAACCGGTTTCTGACCCTGGCGACGATCATCAGGAACTTCGCCAGCCAGGACTGGGACGATAACACCCAGGCACAAATCAAAAACCTGCGGCTGCGCATCCAGTTAATTAAACGCATGCAGATAGCCGGTGTCTCCAGCTTTTTCCTGTGCGTGGTGTCCATGCTGGCAATCTATCTTTCCTATCAGCAAGTGGGTAACTGGGTGTTCGCCGCCAGCCTGGTCGCACTGTTGTATTCTCTATGGATGTCGGTCAGAGAAATTCTGATTTCTGTTGAAGCGCTGGATGTTCACCTGGATGGGTTGAAAAAAGATGACAGCAAAGATAACTAGAGCAGATATTACTTATGTGGAACTCGACCCTGCGCATTTTGCCGGCGTGGTAACACTTGGCAATGCGGTGCAGGGTGACGGTTACCTGACAATGGAGAGCCTCGCTGAGATGCATCAGCGCAGTTTTCACAACCATATTAATGCCAGCTGGGTCGCGTTGTATAAGCAACAGGTGGTGGGCTTTCGCCTCACCTGGGCGCATTCCCAGTGGCAGCAGGATAAATGGTGCTCACCGGCGCTATGGCCGGTCAATCCTGACCGGGTGTGCTACTTTAAGTGCAACACCGTCGATCCGGCCATGCAGGGGTGTGGCATCGGCAGTAAAATGCTGAAGCTGTCGGTGGCCTCGGCCAGACAACAGGGGGCTGAGGCAGGTCTGGCGCATATCTGGCTGAACAGCCCGGGCAACAGCGCCTATCGTTACTTCAGTAAAAACGGCGGCAGGCTTATTAAAAAACATCCCCGTAAGTGGCATTATGAGTCGGTACATGAAGGCTATAACTGTCCGGTGTGTCCCCAGTACTGCGAGTGTGAAGGTGCCGAGATGATGCTGGTCTTCTCGTGAGTTACGACCCCCTTGTTCAGCCTCACGTATCGGCCGATACGGCGTTACCCAATAGTTACTGGCAGGCGACTGCGCCGGCCTTTCCTGGCCGCCCGTTGCAGGATAAGCTGCACACCGAATATGCGGTGATCGGTGCCGGCTATACCGGCCTGTCTGCGGCACTGACACTGGCTGAGGCCGGCAAGCAGGTCACAGTGTTGGAAGCCAGCCAGGTGGGCTTTGGTTGCGCGGGCAGGAATGGCGGCTTTGTGCTAAAAGGCACCGGCCGTTATTCCTTAAGTGCCATCGCCGAGAAATGGAGCCATGCGGTGGCACTGGGTATGCGTGACGAATTTGCGCATGCTGTCTCGCTGCTGGAGTCGCGGGTAAACAACTACAACATTGCATGCGACATGCAATACGGCCCTTACCTGAAAATTGCGCATAATGCGAAACAGGCCGCCAGCCTTAAGCGCGCCCAGCGAATCAATCAGTTTGAATTCGACAGTAACGAGAGCTACCTCTCCCCCCCAGCGCTGGCCGAAATTCTCGATATTAAGAAAGCTCACGGCGCTGTGAAACAGGACGGCCTGGCGCTGCACCCGCTAAAACTGGTAAATGGCTACGCCAGTGCCTGTGAGCAGCAGGGAGCAACCATCTACAGTCATAGCCCGGTAACCGGCATGACCAGCCAGCAGTCAGGCTATGTGCTGCATACACCGCAGGCTGACGTCCACGCACAGCGGGTCATTATTGCCTCAAATGCCTATACCCCGAAAAAGCTTCACCCACTGGTGGATAACAAGCAGTTTCCGGTACAGTCGAGCATTCTGGTCACCTCCCCTCTTACTGCCGAGCAGCGTATTGCCACCCGCCTGACCCAGCCGATGACCATGATGGATACCCGCATGATGAAATATTATTACCGGGTATTACCGGACGGGCGCTTACTGTTTGGCGGACGCGGCGCAGTGAACGGCAGCGGAAAAGGCGATGCGGCGTCACAGGCACGACTGAGAAAGGCGATGCTGGAGAGTTTTCCGGCCCTGGCCAGTGCGTCGGTCGATTACTTTTGGAATGGCTGGGTAAGCGTAGCGCTGGACAGTTTGCCCAGAGTCGTGACTGACAGCAGCAACTCGCTGGGCTATGCCATGGGCTACTGCGGCTCAGGGGTGTCATTTGCCGCCCTGGCCGGTACCCGGCTCGCACAGAAAATGCTGGGGGAGTCGCTGGACACCCGCTTACCCGTCTATGCCAGTGCGTTGCCCCGTTATCCTTTCGCCGGTCTGCGCCGGGTGGCGTTGCACACCCTGTATGCGTGGGGCGCCCTCGCCGAATGAGGTTGGTTACCGGCAGTCAGCGATAGGCTGGTTGCCGTAACCCTTACCTGCGGTCGCCAATAAAAAAGCCGCATCCGGACGGCGGGCTGCGGCTTTTTTTACTGCTGTGGCCGAACCGGCCGGCAATGGTTAGGTCAGTGTGACCCGGGCAAATTTACGCTTACCCACCTGGTAGACGTTTTCACCGGGCTCAGTCAGGGTAAGGCGGGTATCGGTAACTTTATCGCCATCTATCTTTACCGCGCCCTGCTTAATCATGCGCATCGCATCAGAGGTGGATGCCACCAGCCCGGCCGCTTTCAGTAAGTGGCCAATCGTCATGCCTTCATCATCCAGCGCAAACGCATGCTCTGGCATGTCATCCGGTATGGCATTTTTCTGAAAGCGCTGAATAAAATCCTGGTGCGCTTTTTCAGCTGCGTCATCGTCGTGGAACCGGGCAATAATTTCTTTAGCCAGTAATATTTTGATATCTCTGGGATTTTCACCAGCTTCAAGACGGGCTTTGAGCGCCGCAATCTCATCCAGGGGTAAAAAGCTCACCAGATCATAGTAACGCCACATCAAATCATCAGACACCGACATGACTTTGCCGAACATCTCGTTGGGTGTGTCTGTGATGCCAATGTAGTTGTTCAGCGACTTCGACATTTTCTGAACGCCGTCCAGCCCTTCCAGCAAGGGCACCATGACAATCGCCTGCTGCGTTTGCCCCTGCTCTTTCTGCAGTTCGCGGCCCATCAGCAGGTTAAAGCGCTGATCGGTACCACCCAGCTCAACATCCGCATTCAGTGCCACGGAGTCCCAGCCCTGCACCAGCGGGTATAAAAACTCATGGATCGCAATGGGCTGGCCACTGGTATAACGCTTTTTAAAATCATCCCGCTCCAGCATTCGCGCAACGGTCTGAGAAGCCGCCAGTTTGATCATGCCATCGGCGCCCAGGGAGTCCATCCATTCCGAATTGAAGCGTATTTCCGTCTTTGCAGGATCCAGTATTTTAAACACCTGCTCCTGATACGTTTTCGCGTTTTCCAATACCTGTTCTTTACTCAGAGGCTTGCGCGTAACATTTTTCCCTGTAGGATCGCCAATCAGGCCGGTAAAGTCACCAATAAGAAAAACAACCTTGTGGCCCAGTTGCTGAAACGCCCGCAACTTATTGATAAGTACAGTGTGACCAAGGTGCAGGTCAGGCGCTGTGGGGTCAAACCCGGCCTTAACGGTCAGTGGTTTACCTGATTTGAGTTTTTCTATCAGCTCGTCTTCAGGCAGGATTTCGTCCGTGCCCCGTTTAATTTCAGCCAAAGCGGCTTGCCAGTCACTCATGGTTATATTCTGCACTCGCTAGTGTTGCGTTAATTTTCCAGGCTGGGCATTTTACGCATCCGAATGAACCATTGAAAGGATTGACTGTCAAAAAACGGATTTCTGATAAGAATGAATAAAACGTTGCTTTTTTATGCAATAATATAGAAAGGCGCGGTTTTACGCGATATTCTCAAATTAGGTAGTTTTATGAGAATCATATTGAAAAAATCTGCGGTTGTTAAAACCCTGAAAACGTTACCCAAGCCCCATCGTACCGGACTGGCCGCGGCCAGTGCTTTCTTATGTGCGCTGGTGTTATTCCCTTCAGATCCGGTAGAAGCAAGCCGTCACCAGGAAGGTCTGGTACTGGATGCCGGCGTTCGTTATCCCCTGGAGTTGTCGCTCAACGATTCCCCGGAAGTATTGTTACAGGACGAGGATACCGACTGGCAGCGTTATGAAGTACGCAGCGGTGACACCCTGGCAAAAATTTTCAAACGTGCCGGTCTGACCGGCCGTGATGTCTATAACGTAACCCAGGCCGGTGAACTGGCCAAAACCCTGGTAACGCTGTTGCCGGGTGACGAGCTGTATCTGCGCGGCAATCCTGAAGGCGGATTCGGCGAGCTGAAATATCAGCTATCTGCTACCGACACGTTATTTGTACGCACCGATGACACCGGTGCACTGGTGTCAGAAGTAGAAACCAAAGCGGTTGATATCCGGTATAACTTTGCTCAGGGTGAAATAGAGACCAGTTTCTGGAATGCCGGCGTCGTGGCCGGGCTCACCGACAACCAGATCATGCACCTGGCCGGTATCTTTGGCTGGGACATCGATTTCGCCATGGAAATCCGCCGTGGTGATACCTTTAATGTGGTTTACGAAGAACACTATATTGATGGCGAGTTCGTCGGGTTTGGCGATATTGTGGCGGCTGAATTTGTTAACCACGGCGAGCAGTTTGCGGCGATTCAGCACAGCGACGGCAATTACTACACCCCCGAGGGCCGCAGTATGCGCAAGAGCTTCCTGAAAGCCCCGGTGAACTTTAAATATGTGAGTTCCAACTTTTCCAAGGCCCGTTTCCATCCGGTGCAAAAGCGCTGGAAAGCCCACCGCGGCACGGACTATGTGGCGCGTGTCGGCACACCAGTACTGGCTACCGGCGACGGTAAAGTGGTGAAGTCATCGTACGACAAGTACAACGGCCATCATGTATTTATTCAGCATGGTGAGAAATACACCACCAAATATCTGCATTTTCGCAAACGTGCGGTAAAAGTGGGCGAAACCGTCAAGCAGGGCCAGACTATTGGGTACTTAGGCAGCACCGGTCTGGCCTCCGGCCCGCATGTGCATTATGAGTTCCTGGTTGACGGTGTGCATCGCAACCCGCGTACCGTCGAGCTGCCGAAAGCACGCCCTATCGCCGAATCTGAGCGTGCGGAGTTTATGCAGATTGCCGAAAACCGCCTGGCGCAGTTGCAAACCACCAAACGCATCATGCTTGCAATGCAGTAATCATGGCCTACTTTATCGGCCTGATGTCAGGCACCAGTATGGACGGCGTAGATGCCGTCCTGTGTGACATCACCGAGACCAGGGTCAGCACCTGCGCGAGTGTATCGCTGCCTTACCCCGTCACCCTGCTGACCGCATTACATTCCTTGTGCAGGCCCGGCACAGAAGAAATAAACCTGATGGGCAGTGCCGACCGGGCCGTCGCGGATACCTTTGCCAAGGCGGTGCAGAAACTGCTGTTGCAAACCGGCCTCAATCCGGGGGCGATAACAGCGATTGGCTCCCATGGTCAGACAGTTCGCCATCACCCCCGCGGCGTTCCCGTCCACCAGGGCGCAGTGCCCTTCGGTTTCACCCTCCAGCTTGGCGACCCTAATTCGCTGGCGGTGCTCACCGGTATCGATGTGATCGCCGACTTCAGACGTAAAGATATTGCCCTTGGCGGCGAAGGCGCCCCGTTGGTACCGGCCTTTCATCAGGCGGTTTTCTCACGGCCGTTGGCGTCGCGCATCGTGGCCAATATTGGCGGCATAGCGAATATCAGCATATTACCGCCGGCAGGCAGCCACGCCCCCGTCCAGGGCTTCGACACCGGTCCCGGTAACACACTGATGGACGCCTGGTGTATGCAGCACACCGGCAAGGCATTTGATGACAATGGTCAGTGGGCAAAGTCGGGACGCGTAAATAACCGCTTGTTAGGCCGGCTACTCAAAGATCCGTATTTCGCACAATCGGCCCCCAAGTCAACCGGCCGTGAGCATTTCAACCTTAACTGGCTCAACCATCTGCTTGCCCCGCTCAGTCTGGCACCAGAAGATGTCCAGGCCACGTTGCTGGCCCTCACTGCCCACACGCTAAGCGACGCCATCTCGCAGTACCGCCAGACGACGGACGTGCTGGTGTGCGGCGGCGGGGCATTCAACAGCGTGCTTATGCAGGCGT
>JBPEWW010000003.1:0-1648 GCA_052032275.1 Alteromonas sp.
GGTGGCATTGATAGTCCGCAGGCCGCTAAAGATCGCCTGCAGGCCGGTGCGTCACTGGTGCAGGTATATACCTCATTTATCTATCAGGGGCCGACGCTCATCCAACAGATAGCCCGTGCAATTTAAGCCGCCAGCCGTGATCATTTTGGCGGCTTAACTCAGGAGCATTATGAATACAATATTAGTCACGACCAGTCGTGGTCTGGACGAACTGTTAAAAAGCGAAATTGAAAGTCTGTGCCCGGACGTGGAAATTAAAATGTCACCGGGCGCCCTGCAGTTTTCAGGGACACTGGAGCAGGCCTACACGCTCTGTTTGTGGTCACGTCTGGCCAACCGGGTTATCTGGCTGCTGAATACCGGCAAGGCCTCAGACGCCGAGGCGCTCTATAATACTGCCAGCGAGATAGACTGGCAGATGCACCTGTCCAGTAAGCACACGCTGTCGGTTCAATTTGTCGGCACTAATCGCGCTATCAATAATAGCCAGTTTGGCGCGGTTAAGGTGAAAGATGCCATCGTCGATCACTTTGTTGAACAGGGGCAGCCCCGTCCCAGCGTTGAAAAGCGCCAGCCGGACGTCCCTGTCTATGTGCGGCTGCAGCGTGATATGGCATTAATCGGTATTGATCTTTCAGGCAGCAGCCTGCATCAGCGTGCCTACCGCCAGGATACCGGCGACGCCCCACTTAAAGAGCATATTGCCTGCGCAATGCTCATGCGTAGCGGCTGGGCGCAGAGCCCCTCGGCGCCCCTGGTCGATATCATGTGTGGCTCAGGCACGATCGCAATAGAAGCGGCCTATATGGCGCGCAATATCGCACCGGGCATGAAGCGGGAGTACTGGGGGTTTAACCGCTGGTTAGGGCACAATCCTTCGCTTTGGGACACACTGGTGGAGCAGGCAATTGCCGCTCAGCGTCCGTCGTCAGGCACTATAGTGGCAGCAGATATCAACCGTAAACTCATAGCAATCGCGCGTAAAAATGCCGATTTGGCAGGCGTGTATGACGCTATCCAGTTTAGTGTGCAGGATGCAACCAAAGCCTCCCCGCCCACCAAAACGCCAGGATTTGTGGTGACCAACCCACCGTATGGTGAGCGGTTGGGCGAACTGACTGACCTTATCCCACTTTTCTCTGCATGGGGCAAACGCTTTAAAGCGGCCTGGAAAGACTGGCAGGTTACGTTGCTCAGCAGTAACCGGGATTTGCTGCGGGTGATGAAATTGCGCGCCGCAAAAGATTATGCAATGAATAACGGCAAACTGGAATGCCGGTTGGTGAACTACCAGCTGGATGCTGCCAACTGTGAACAGTTCGGTAATGAAGCGGAGAATCACGAGTTTGCTAACCGTTTACGGAAGAACCTGAAAAAACGCAAAAGCTGGCTGAAAAAACAGAATACTGATTGCTATCGTATCTATGACGCCGACCTGCCTGATTATAATGTGGCCATCGATCGTTACGCGGACTGGTTGGTAGTGCAGGAGTATGCGCCGCCGAAGACGGTGTCAGAAGACAAGGCCCGCCGTCGTTTACAGGAAGTGTTATTGCATTTGCCGGCGGTGACGGGCGTTTCTGCTAAGCAAATTGCGCTCAAGGTAAGGAGTCAGCAGAAGGGCACCAGGCAATACGAAAAAATGGCG
>JBPEWW010000030.1:0-5143 GCA_052032275.1 Alteromonas sp.
TCCAGCTCGGCGTCTTTTTTAGGTCGCTTTATCCGCCTTTTCAGCATCATCAGAGTTACTCGTCAGAGGCGCGGGTGTTGGCAGACAGGGATTTCTTAGCCATTAGCAGGTTGATGCACTTCACCCCTGCCATCTCCATACTGTCGACGATTTCGGTGGTTTTGGTTTGCAGCATGGCGTGAAAAGCCAGCAGCGGGATGGCGGATATCAAACCAAACGCGGTGGTGTTCATGGCCACCGAAATACTCTGCGAGAGTAAGCTGGCTTTTTCAGACGGATCGGCGTTGGCCACCGCCGAGAACGCCGCAATCAATCCGATGATGGTGCCCAAAAGCCCCAGCAGTGTGGCGATATTTGCCAGCGTTCCCAGGTAAGGCGTGCGTTGTTCCAGGCGCGGGATGGTTTCCATCAGCCCCTCTTCCATGGCGTATTCCACATCATCACGACGCGGGCTCAGCTGCAGACGCGCAATGCCAGCGCCAATCACCCGGGTAACCGGGGCACTGTCACGCTCACTCATGCGCACTACCGAGTCGTACTGGCTGGCATTTAACATCGGCTCGATTTCGGCAAAAGCCCGTTTGTTAGTGCGCTTGGCCCCGGACAGAAAAATATACCGCTCAATGGCGATGGCCACACCTAACGCCAGTACCAGCGCTATCGGAAACATAAACGGGCCACCTTCCTGGAAAAAGCGCACGATAACGTTGTAAAAATCCATACCTAACTCTCACTCTTAAACGTGTATTGGGTTGTTTTACCGCAATTAAAAATTGAAGTCGTTATTGCCTGACTGACTCATCAGGCCGGATGTATACCTAATTGCCATCCTCAGTGCCCCCCTGCATCACCTGCTCTATCGCCAGCTGGCGGGTGAAGCTGTCGCGATGAATGGGGCGTGGCGAAATCAGCGCCGGTTGCCAGTTTAGGGCGCCTTCTATGGGGCGGTATTTAGGCAGCTGCCACGGCACAATGCTTAACACCCGTGGCTGCTCTTTGTTGCCGCGAATGGTCGCCTCCAGCTTCAGGGGCTCCCCTGCCGACGCTTCATCCACCTGCTGGGCCAGCGCAGGCAATGTCATGCTGCTCAGCCAGAGCAACGCCCATATCCGCATAGCTTTCATGCAGGGTCTCCTGTGGTGGTCAGTTGCCGCTTCAGATCGGCTATCCAGGCGTTGATCTGACGCCCCTGCCGGGAACTGTCGAAATCCTCCTCACTGAGCTGCTGCAGCTGTTGGTATTGCAGGTAGTCGTCCAGTGCCGCCTGTTTATCGCCCAGGTATAAATCGTACAGGATCCCCCGGTTTCGGTAGGCGGGTGCATACCCGGCCCAGGCATCCAGGGCGCGATTGTAATGCATCAGCGCCTCGTCAAAGCGGCCTTTCTCACGCAATATGGCCGCCAGCCGGTTATGGGCGTAATAGGTATAAGGGTTTGCCGAGAGCGCCTGGCGGTAGTGGCTCAGTGCCAGGTCGCTGTCGCCGCTGGCCAGGGCGAGGTCACCCTGCAGCACGTACATGGCCGCACTGCGCTGGGGCTGCGCCATCAGGGTGGCCAGCTGTCTGGCTGCTGCGGCCAGCTGTTCATCCTGAATCGCCTGCTGAATACTGACCAGCTGGGTTTTCAGCGCAGGGGGCAGCGGCGCTTTGGCGCGCAGGTATTTATTGGTCGATTGCTTTAATGCCTGGGCCTGGGACGGGCTGGCATTGACTTGCGCGGCAGTGCCCGGCGCGGTCTTTGCCGCCTGCTTTTCAGTGTTTGTCTCTGGCAGGCCACTGCAGGCGGCGAGCGTTACCACCAGCCCTGCCAGGGCAGCTTTACAGATCGTTTTCATGCAACACCTCGGTGAGTTCCGGCTTGCGATAGCGTACCGGCAGCAGCGCAGCCAGTGCCTCCATAGACGCCTGCACCCACTGGTCGTAAATGCCACCGGGAATACGGTTCGCATTCAGCTCATACACGGCAATGGCTTTTTCCTCGAACGGGAAAGCCTGTTCTTCGAGCAAAATTTCATACTGGGTTGCCTCTAAGGCGGATAAGCCGGCAGGGCGCTCCGAGTCCATCAGATCCCTGGCCAGCGTCAGGTAAATTTCACCCAGCCGGTGATTGGCTTCCGTGGCATACTGACGGACCCCGTACGCAATGACTTTATTAAACGCCGCTAGCGCTTTCTCCAGTGCCTGCCGCTTCTGCGCCAGTGACTCCCGGATAGGCTTGGTCAGCTTAATGCGTTCAAACACCGTTTCTGCATCGCTGGCAAAAACCATTGCGCTCATGGCGGCCAGTGTGCGCGAGCGGGCGGTGGCATCGTCGCCTGCTTCATCGTGATGGGTGATCAGCTTATTCAGCCAGTAGCGCCGTTTACTGTCTTCACCGCTTTGCTGGTAAAACTCACTCATGGTGTAACGGGCTTCTATTGCCTGGTCGAAGGGACGCGGAAAGTTATGGGCATAGGTGCGGTACGCCGACAGCGCCTGCTCCCGCTGGTCCGCCTGCATAAAGTAATCTGCGGCCTGCCACAATGCCTCCCTACCCTCGGCGGTGGCCGGATTCGCCTGATAGCGCTGCATCAGGTGCGCGGCGGCCTGGCCCCACTGCTCCGTTTGTTCATACACAAACAACAGCTTGTCCGGCACCGTCTGCTGCAGCTCGTGATCAGGAAAACGCCGGGCAAAATCGTGCAGATAGCGCTGCGCGCCCTGATAGTCTTTCAGTACCAGCAGGTGACTGATCACATCATACTGCGCATTGATACGGGCCTCACTGGCGGGCAATGCGTCAATAAGTGTGGTGAGGTAATCGATGGCTTCGGGCAGTTTGTTCTGTGCTACCGCAGCATCGGCCTGACGATATAAAATTGTGGCGTAGGTTTGTGCCAGCTCCGGATAGCGTGGATCGCTTGCCGGCAACCCGGCCAGCAAGGTTTCGACCACCGGCTGCGCCTCGGTATAGGCTTGCTGACCATACAAGCTGTAGGCTTGTACAACTCTGGCGGCCGTCCGTTGCGGCTCGCTCAGCGTGGCGTCGCCGCTTCCCTCAAACGCCAGCAGCCACTCGCTCCATTGTTGAGCCTGCGGGTATTGCTGATGGTCGTAAAAGTGCTGCATGAGCGTCTGGGCCACCAGGGGCGCCCGGGGATCCTGAGTAAACGTATTCACAAACCGCTCACGACTGGCATTTTGTGCGTCGGTCTGTGCAGGCGTCGTCGCCGTCACCTGCTCATACGCCAGTAACGCGTTATACGCGCCCTGCGCCGCCTGTTCATGTGCTAAATTCTGATAAGCAAATTGCTCGTAAGCGGCAATGGCTTGTTCAAACTTGCCGGCGTCATACAGACTTTCTGCCAGATAAAACTGCATATCCGGGGCTTTCGGATCATCCGGGAACAGGGTGATAAATTCCCGGTAATAACGCGCCGCATTGGCATAGGCTTTCGCAGTTTGCTTGTCATTCAGTGCCGTAACCAGTGCGGCCTGACGCGCGGTAAGACTGGGATCATCCGGGTTGTCGGCCAGCGACTGGGCCAGGCTGTGCTCAGTCTGGGCCAGGGTGACCAGATAGTCGTGCAGGTATGGCGCTGACTTTTCGCGGTAAATGTCTGACCATTCATGCCATACCCCGTACGTCGCGCCAAACGTATTCACAAACCGCGCCTTCGCCTGTAACGCCAGTGACGGGAACTCGCCAAGAATGAAGGCGTCCACGTGCTTCACAAAAAACGCCACCGACAAGGGATGTGACACATGCCGTAGCGCAAACTCCACATATACCGCGGCGGCATCCTGATAACGGTCATTATTCAGATGTTGCTGAGCAAGTTCCTGATAGACCAGATACTGGTGCGGGGCCTCGTCATGGTCGGCATAGAAGGCGGCGATGGCTTCGCCATCACCGCGATAGGAAAACAGCAACGCCATGATCCGCAATGCATCCGACACCAGCTTTTGTTCGCCCTTTGCCAGCATGGTCACCTCAGGCGGAGTGCCATTAAATGCAAAGACCGCTTCGGGCAGCGCTGCGAAGCTGGCATCCACCATGGTGTTAAATGCTGTCAGTGCGGCGTCGTATTGTTCCAGTTTAAAATGCGACCAGCCTTTCATGTAGGCCGACATCACAAAGAAATTGCTGGCAGGATCGGCCTGCATACTCAACCGGTACGCTCTGGCTGCCTCCTGATAGCGATCGTTGGCATAGTGCGCCTCGCCCAGTCTGAACCAGGCTTCGGGGGCATACAGTGAGTCCGGCTGGACGTCGAGCAGTTTTCTGAGCACCCGCACACTGTTGGCCGTTTGCCCCTGTAGATCGTAGGCGCGGGATAACTGGTAGAGAATTTCTTCCTGGGTTTCTTCATCCGGGTAAGTGGCCAGTAAGGCCTCGTAGGTATCGATGGCGCGTTGCCAGGCTTTGCTGGTTGCCTGACGACGGGGATCCTGGGTGCCGTCCGCCTGATGCTGTTCGGCCAGTAACATTTCCACATCCCCCAGACGCAACTGAATATGCTGGGCCAGCTTAGGATCCTTAAGCTTGTTCAGAATGACACCGTAACCGTCCCGTAACTCAGTCAGCGGCGCGACCGGTGCGGCGGAAGGCGTGACAGTCACAGGTTTGATATTCAGTGAATTAAGCAATGGCGTATCGGTCTGGGTGGCCACGACCGGGGCCTGATCGCCGGGCGTGGCGCAGCCGGTGACCAGCAGTGCTGCACTTAGCGCACTTAAGAATGAGCGGCGTGAGGGAAACAACGGACTCATTGCATGCCTCCCTGCCCGGCCGGCTGCCAGCGATCGCGCAGCTGTAATAAGGCCAGCCGGGTGGTGGTCTGTTGTTCCAGCAGATAGCTGCGGCGGGTTTCCAGCGCCTGGCGGGTACGACTGATGAGAGTGGCAACGACGGTGTCGGCCAGCCGCGCGACCTCCTGCTGGCGGGCGGCGATCTGGGCCGCGGCAGCATCAACCCGGGCCTGCTGGGCATCGAACATGGCCGGATTCGCGACCAGCTGTTCCAGCGCCTGTAACCGCTGGGAAGCCTCGTGGCGTAAATCATCCAGTGTATTCAGCTGTTTTTTGTACTGCCACATTAACGGCACAAATTCATCGTCTATCTGCCATTGCAATATGCCCTGTAACCGCTGCAAGCGCGCCTG
>JBPEWW010000300.1:0-13557 GCA_052032275.1 Alteromonas sp.
CATCGTGAAGCTCAGTCAGATTAATCAGGATATTGTTACCGACACCCGTGAGCAGGATAGCCTGTTAGCTGACGTGGCGACCAGCCTTAACACTATCGTTGAGCTGGCTGAATCAAGCGCAAACAGTACCCAGCAGGCTAACCGGTCTACCGCACAACTGGATGAACAGATGGAAAGCCTGAAGCAGGCGGTGGCGCGTTTTCAGCTGTAGCGGTAGCCGCGCCACACGAAAAAGGGCCGCATATGCGGCCCTTTTTTAGGTGTTGAGTACGTATCAGGCCAGCTCTGCCAGACACAGTTCCTCGTGCAGTTGTTTACACCAGGCTTTAACCCGCTCTTCGGTGAGCTCAGGCTGACGGTCTTCATCAATGCCCAGCCCGACGAAGTGGGTGTCGTCTGCCATGCCTTTAGAGGCTTCAAAATCATAGCCTTCGATAGGCCACTGGCCTACCAGGATGGCACCGCGAGGCTCGACGATATCCCGCACCATGCCCATTGCATCAAGAAAATACTCAGCGTAATCTTCCTGATCGCCGCACCCAAAAATGGCTACCAGCTTGTCATTAAAATCAATGTCTTCCAGCTCCGGGAAAAAGTCGTCCCAGTCGCATTGCGCTTCGCCGTAATACCACGTGGGGATCCCAAAAATCAGCAAATCAAATTCTGCGATATCTTCTTTACTGCTCTTGGCGATGTCTTTTACATCAATGAGCTGTTTCCCAAGTTCTTTTTGAATCATCTTGGCAATGTGCTCGGTATTTCCCGTATCACTGCCAAAAAACAGGCCCACACTAGCCATAACCTACCCCTGTCTTACAGTTAAGTTGCAGTTAAACTCCGGTACTCATCCAGAAAAGTTCAATGATCCCTTTGGCGGCAAAGCCAATGGCACCCAGGCCCAGCACACCATAAGCCACTACCCGGCCAATTAACGGAACATTATTTCTGGCCAGTACATCGTGTACTGCGAATGCCATCAGTACGAACAGGCAGGTTAACCCGCCGTACAGCATGATGGTTTCAATGAGCTCGTAATTCTCTGCAAGCATAAATATATCTTAAAAATTTCCGGCTAAACTATACCACAGTCTATACGTCTGACAGAGCCAAAAGCGTTTAAAAATACGTTAATGTCGGTCAGTCAGTCGGTGCGGTACGGTTATTTACATTTTGCTAATTGTTTTTCAACAATTGTGTTAAACAGTTGCGGTTTTTCAGCGTGTAGCCAGTGCCCGGCGCCATTAATAACATGCGCTTTTGCGGCAGGAAAGTAGTGCGCGATGGCTGATCTGTGTTCAGGCAGAATGTACTGAGAATCGCCGCCCTTAATGAACAGAACCGGCCCCTGGTACCGGGCATCGAGTGTTGGCCAGTCGCTGATATGTGAATATGCCGCTTTCAAGCCGGCTAAATTAAACCGCCACTGCCAGTGACCCTGATCATCCTGATACAGGCTCTTGAGTAAAAACTGCCGCACGCCAGCCTCTGGGATGTGTTTGGCCAGCTGCCCGTCAGCCTGCTGACGCCCCTGCAATGTTGCCAGTGAGACACTTTCCAGCCCTGCGATAATGCTTTGGTGTCGGTGCGGGTAGCTTACCGGCGCAATGTCAGCGGCAATCACCTGCTCGACTAATTCCGGGTAGTGTAACGCAAACCGCAAGGCGACCTTGCCCCCCAGCGAATGCCCAAGCAGGGTAAAGCGGGTAAGTGACAGCTGGGTCACGGTGGCATGCAGGCAGGCTACCGCGGCATCCAAAGTAAACGTGGACAGACGTGGTGACTGGCCATGATCCGGCAAATCAACAGAGATAACCCGGAAATCTTTTGCAAAATGACGGCGAATGACGGCGAGGTTATTTAAATCACCAAACAACCCGTGAATGAGCAGCAGAACCGGACGATTTTGGTCGTCGCCGGTGTCTGAGTAATGCAATGCATCAGGCATGATAATCCGTAAATTATTTGCGAGAAAAAGCACGCCGCGAAAACGCGGCGTTAGAGGTTAAATTGAGAAGTCCTGTAACTTCTTACCGTTTTCGATGGCTTCTTTGAAGACTTTAGGCATACGGCCAATGCCTGTCCACGGGTGCGATTTACCGTCTTTATCGGTAAGCTGATATTTTACCGGTCGCTTTTTACCGGTGGCTTTTTTCGGTGTATCAGAGGAGGATACTTTTAGATCGTCAACTTTTACGCCAGCTTCTTCCATTTGTTTTTGGATTGCTGCTATCTTGGCCTGCTTTTCCTGTTCAGCCTGTTCTTGCTCAAGTGCTTTTTGTTTACGCTTTTCAATTATATTTCCCAGCTTGTCCTGCACTGACTCAAGTTCCTGGATGCTTAATTCCTTTACCGCACCTTGTAAACGTCTTCCGTGGGTTAAAATATCTAAAAATTCGCTCATCGATTAACCTTGCGTTTAGTGTGAATAAAATCGTGCATGATAATAGTTAAAATATATGCAAAAAAAAAGCAGTAAGAAACTGCTTTTTTAAAATAAATTTTTGATCCCTTTTTACATATTGGGATAATTAGGGCCGCCGGTTCCTTCCGGGACCACCCATTTGATATTCTGGGACGGATCCTTAATATCGCACGTTTTACAGTGAACGCAGTTTTGGGCATTGATCTGAAATTTCTTTTCACCTTCTTCTTCGATGATTTCATATACACCGGCCGGACAATAACGTTGTGCAGGCTCATCGTATTTAGGCAGGTTCACCTTGATTGGAATGGAAGGATCTTTCAGCTGTAAATGACAGGGCTGGTCTTCTTCATGGTTGGTATTCGATAAAAATACAGAAGACAATTTGTCGAAGCTTAATTGACCATCAGGTTTCGGATAATCAATTTTTTCGCACTCATCTACGGTTTTCATTTGCGCATAATCTTTATGTTCGTCTTTAAGTGTGACAAACATATTTCCACCGAATAAATTCTGCTCCAGGGTATTAAATGCGCCTCCCCAGAAGTTTCCAAATTTATGGATAGCCGGGCCAAAATTCCGTGACCGGTATAATTCGTCGTATACCCAGGACTGTTTGAAATTGTCAGTAAAGGCAGCAAGCTCTTTAACCGGCGTATCCTCCGACCCGCTCAGCGCCGCAAATAAAGTCTCAGCGGCCACCATGCCGGATTTCATCGCAGTGTGATTACCTTTAATTTTCGCAAAGTTGAGCGTGCCGGCATCGCAGCCGACTAACAAGCCACCGGGGAAGGTCATTTTTGGCAGCGAATTAAACCCGCCCTTGGCAATTGCCCGGGCGCCGTATGAGACGCGCTTGCCGCCTTTGAGGTATTGGCTGATGACCGGATGATGCTTGAGCTGCTGAAATTCATCGAACGGACTTAAGTGTGGATTTTCGTAGTTCAGGTCGACGATTAGCCCCACCAGTACTTGGTTGTCTTCTGCGTGGTAGAGGTAGCTGCCGCCGGTAGCGTCTGACAAAGGCCAGCCGGCGGTATGCACCACCAGACCTTCCTGATGCACGGACGGGTCCACGTCCCAGATTTCCTTGAAGCCAATTGCATAATGTTGTGGCGAACTGTCTTTATCTAGCTGGAACTTTTCGATCAGCTCCTTACCCAGGTGACCGCGGCAGCCTTCTGCGAACACCGTGTATTTCGCACGCAGCTCCATCCCCGGCATGTAGCCGCCTTTATGCTCACCGTCTGCGCCGACTCCCATGTCACCGGTAATGACGCCACCGACGCTGCCATCATCATTGTATAAAACGTCCGCGGCCGCGAAGCCGGGGAACACTTCCACACCCAGCTGTTCTGCCTGTTCTGCCAGCCAGCGGCACACATTGCCCATCGAGACAATATAGTTTCCCTGATTATGCATGGTTTTGGGGGTCATGGCATTGGGCAGCTTTTTCGCTGACGAGGCGTCATTTAACAGATAAATGTGATCTTCTGTGACCGCAGTTTTAAGCGGTGCGCCCTGTTCTTTCCAGTCAGGGAACAGCTCATTCAGGGCGCGGGGTTCAAATACGGCGCCAGACAGGACGTGCGCTCCCACTTCAGACCCTTTCTCTACCACGCAAACCATCAATTCCTGGTCTTTTTCCCTGGCTAGTTGCATGAGTTTACAGGCAGTGGACAGACCGGCCGGGCCGGCTCCAACGATGACGACGTCAAACTCCATCGATTCTCGTTCCACGGGAGGCTCCTTTTGCGTTGTTTTTATGATGCATTATTGATGAAACAAATAATACGAAGTGTCAAAAACATGTAAATTATGTGTCGCCCTGAAAGGTAATCCAGGTTGACGTTTACGTCAACAGTAAGTACATTGCGATAAGGTTTACGTTAACGTTAGTTTACGTTTTAGTAACGTTTTAAGGTTAACATTGAGTTTTTGCCTGTTGCCTTATGGTATTTACTGGCTATAAAACAATCTGGATGTGTTCTGCGCACCTGCGCAACATCTTCACAGGCAACTCTACATGCGTGACGGTGCCTTGCACCGACAAACTCAACAATTGAGGTAACTATGAAAATACTCGTACCGGTCAAACGCGCAATTGACTACAACGTCAAGGTGAGAGTGAAATCTGATAACTCCGGCGTTGACCTGACAAATGCCAAAATGGCTATCAACCCCTTTTGCGAAATTGCGGTAGAAGAGGCGGTCAGGCTGAAAGAGCAGGGCATTGCTGAAGAAGTGGTGGTAGTTTCAATTGGTGACAAAGCCTGCCAGGAACAAATTCGCACCGCGCTGGCGCTGGGCGCCGACCGAGGCATACAGGTAGACACTGACCAGGCGCTGGACTCACTGCAGGTGGCTAAGCTGCTGGCAAAAGTTGTCGAAGAAGAATCCCCCGAGCTGGTGATTCTGGGTAAGCAAAGCATCGACTCAGACAACAACCAGACGGGTCAGATGCTGGCTGCGCTCACCGGCCGTCCCCAGGGGACCTTTGCATCTAAAGTGGTGGTTGAAGACGGCAAGGTGCATGTCACCCGTGAAATTGACGGGGGCCTGCAAACCGTGGCGCTGACACTGCCAGCCATTGTGACCACAGATTTGCGTCTGAACGAACCGCGCTATGCATCATTGCCGAACATTATGAAAGCGAAGCGCAAGCCGCTCGACGTGAAGCCGGCTGCTGATTTTGGTGTTGAGCTCACGTCGCATGTCAAAACACTGAAGGTGACACCACCGCCGCAGCGTTCTGGCGGTATCAAAGTTGAAGACGTTGCTGAACTGGTAGATAAGCTTAAAAACGAAGCGAAGGTGATCTCATGAGCATTCTGATTTTCGCAGAACACGACAACACCGAACTGAAGCCGGAGACGGCAAAAGTGGTCCACGCTGCCACACAGATGGGTGGCGATATCCACGTACTGGTTGCCGGTGAAAACTGCGCGGCAGCGGCTGAAACTGCGGCCTCTATCAGCGGCGTCAGTAAGGTACTGGTTGCTGATAACGGCGCGTATAAACACCAGCTGGCAGAAAATATCGCAGATCTGGTGGTGGAACTGGCCGAAGGATATACCCACATAGTGGCCGCGGCGACCACCACCGGCAAAAACTTCATGCCCCGCGTAGCCGCCTTGCTGGATGTCGCACAGATCTCTGACATCATTGGCGTAGAGAGCGAGGATACCTTTGTCCGTCCAATTTACGCCGGCAATGCTATCGCCACGGTGCAATCTGGTGACGCCGTGAAGGTGGTGACAGTACGTGCCGCATCGTTTGACGCCGCATCATCGGATGGCAGCGCAGAAGTGGCCAGTGTCGATGTAGTCAAACAGGCCGACAAGTCTGAATTTGTCAGTGAGTCACTGACTGAGTCTGAACGTCCTGAACTAACCGCAGCCGAAGTGGTGATTTCAGGTGGTCGCGGCATGCAGAACGGCGAGAACTTTGCGTTGTTAGAAGGCATTGCAGATAAACTCGGCGCGGCAATTGGCGCCTCCCGGGCGGCGGTGGATGCTGGGTTTGTACCTAACGATATGCAGGTAGGGCAGACCGGTAAAATTGTTGCTCCGCAGCTTTATATTGCGGTAGGGATCTCCGGCGCTATCCAGCACTTAGCCGGCATGAAAGACTCAAAGATTATCGTAGCAATCAATAAAGACGAAGAAGCACCGATCTTCCAGGTGGCGGATTATGGCCTGGTAGGTGATTTGTTCGACGTGTTGCCAGAGCTGGAAAAGTCTCTGTAATTCGGCAACAGTGAAAACAAAAGGCTGCCTGGGCAGCCTTTTTTTTATGCCTTTGACTAACCCACAGATTATCAGACTACTGTGAAGTCAGTTATACTCTGACCACGGAGTTGTCCTCAAGACTCACCGGAGACGGCGCATAGCCATCTGCTTCCCAGTCGTTTTCCCATGCCTCGCCATCCAGTACATAGCGAAACTGGTACTCGTGGTTAGCTTCCAGATTCACGGTTTGGGTAAAGTCGCCATTTTTCAGTCTCTTCATCGGCGCGGATGATAAATCCCAGCCATTGAAATCGCCTACCAAAATAGCAGAGCTGGCCTCTTTCGCAGCCTGGGCGTGTAGCCGGAAGGTGACTTTACATACCGGTTTAGATTTCAGATATTGTTTTTTCAGACTCATGGTTTCCTCTCGACGACCTGGGTGTAATAAAATTACATTACAAGCTTAAATAATCACCAGTTTGCGACAAAATTGCAATAGTTTTGTACTAAAATTACTTAAAAGGGTGTTAAACATATGCACACCGGCCCCCCGTTGTCCCGGGTACGGCTTTAAACAATTCCATTGTATTTGCAGTAACTTATTGAATATCTGGCTGTTCTAATTCGCAACACTCGTTAACAATTCTTACAAACAATCCTGAGCAGTCTGTACATAAAGCAGTTACACTAGCGTGGCATAATAAAAAATAGTCTGAGAGTGGCGGGTCGTAAAGGTCGAACGTGCAGCTTTTACACTCCCGTCACGTTAGTTTTCGCTAAGGGATGGAAATGAAAAATACTCTGGTTAAGGCAGGCATACCGCTGCTCATTTTACTGGTTGCCATAGGTGTGGCATCTGCCATGATCATGTCGAAAGAACCGCCGGCACAACAGCCTGTAGAAGATAAAGCGTTTTTGGTCGATGCAAAAGCGGTATCCAGCCAGCCTGTCACTTTTCAGGTCCAGTCCCAGGGCAATGTAGTGCCTAAAAACCAAACCAGCCTGAGTGCGCAGGTGAGTGGTAAGGTCGAGTCATTATCAGAGCAGTTCGTGGTGGGCGGTATGGTCCGTAAGGGCGACGTACTGGCTACCCTTGAGCAGCAGGACTACCTTACCGACGTTAAGCTGGCAGAGGCGGAGCTGGCGCAGGCCAAAGCCGCGCTGCAGGAAGAAATTGCCCGTGGCAAGGTGGCAGAATCAGAATGGAAGTCAGTCAACAGTGTGGTGCCACCGGAGCTGGGATTACGCAAGCCGCAACTGGCCCGTGAACAAGCAAATGTCAAAGCTGCTGAAGCCAAACTTGAGCGGGCGCAGCGCAATCTTTCCCGCACCCGCATTACCGCGCCGTACGATGGCCTGGTGGTTTCGCGGAACATTGATTTAGGGCAGTTTGTGACTACCGGCATGGCCATTGGCTCAGTGTATGCCACTGAGGTCGCTGAAGTGCGGCTGCCTGTGACTGACAGCGATCTGGCGTTTCTGGATATTCAGCAAAGCAAGGGCCGGCAGGACAATGTGACACTCAGCGCATCCGTGGCGGGTAAAACACATACCTGGACCGGTTCACTGGTCCGCACTGAAGGTGTGCGCGACAGTGCCAGCCGGGTGGTGTACGTAATCGTAGAGGTCGAGGACCCTTACTTGCGAGATTCGGATAAAGACGGCGTGGCGTTGCAGTTTGGGCAGTTTGTCGAGGCCAGTATCACAGGAACCCAGACCGAAGACTTAATTGTGTTGCCGCGCACCACCCTGCGTCTGGACAATACTGTACTGGTGGTGGAAGCAGACCGGGAGCTGGCGATCAAACCGGTGGACGTGCTGCGCACCAGCGCCGACAGTGTGTATCTGTCAAACGGCCTGAAAGACGGTGACTTGGTCATCATGAGTGCGGTGCCGAACCCTTATAATGGCATGAAACTGCGCCTGCCCGGTGACGAAACCTCGTTACCCCCCGAAGCGGAAAACGATAAAGCCGACGACGCTGAGCGGGTGGAGCAGGAGGCGTCAGAATGAGTCGCATCGATACCAAGAAGGGCATCATTGCCTGGTTCGCCCGCAATCATGTAGCTGCGAACCTGTTAATGTGGTTGCTGCTGGTGGGCGGGGTGTTCGGCGCGATAGGCATTCATAAACAAATTTTTCCCACGTTCGATATTAACGTTGTTAACGTGCGGGTACCCTACCTTGGGGCGGCACCTCAGGAAGTGGAGGAAGGCGTCATCCTCAAAATTGAGGAGGCTGTCAAAAATCTGGAAGGGATTAAGCAGATCACTTCCACTGCCGTGGAAGGTATGGGCACAGTGCGCATCGAAGCAGAAGAAGATTACGATGTGCAATCACTGCTTGACGAAATCAAGGTGCAGGTCGACGCCATACCGAGCTTTCCCGGCAATACTGAAAAGCCGGTGGTATACCGGCAAAAAATTCAGCAAGACGTGATCTGGCTATCGGTCTACGGTGATGCGTCTGAACGTGAACTTAAAGAGTTTGCCAAGGACATGCGCGAAGACATTGCGAATCTGCCGGGTATCTCGAGTGTGCAGGTTGTGGGTGACAGAGATTATGAAATCTCTATCGAACTGGCAGAAGAAGATCTGCAACGCTACAACCTGACATTTTCAGATGTGGTGTCGCGCTTACGGCAGTCCAGTGTGGATTTACCGGGCGGTTCTATACGCACCGATAATGGCGACATTCTATTGCGCACGAAGGGCCAGGCCTATACCGGCTGGGATTTCGCACAACTGGTGCTGCTGGTGGATGCCAGTGGCACCCGGGTGACGCTGGGTGATGTGGCGTACATCAATGACGGTTTTGTGGAAACCAACCAGTATGCGCTGTTCGATGGTAAGCCCGCAATCAGTTTGCGGGTGCAGGCGGTGGGCGATCAGAACGCGCTGGAAATTTCCCGCCAGGTCAATGCTTACATCGACGATGCCAAACAGGATTTTCCGGCGCATATCAATGCCGATACCTGGGGCGACAGCTCCTTCTACCTGGCTGATCGTCTTAACATGATGCTGGAAAACATGTTTTTTGGCGCCTTGCTGGTATTCATTGTGTTGTCGTTGTTTCTGAAACTGAAGCTGGCGTTCTGGGTGATTGTTGGCTTACCCGTGTGTTTCCTGGGCACCCTGCTGGTGTTGCCAATTGACATGCTGGGCGTGTCAATCAATCTGTTAAGCCTGTTTGCCTTTATCCTGGTGCTGGGGATTGTGGTGGATGATGCCATTATCATGGGCGAGTCGGCGTATTCAGAGATAGATAAAAAAGGGCACAGTACTGACAATGTGATTGCCGGGGTCAAAAAGGTCGCCATGCCAGCCACCTTTGGGGTATTAACCACCATCGCGGCATTCACACCGATGCTGATGGTATCCGGGCCGTTTGGGGTTATCTGGAAAACCATTGGCCTGGTGGTTATTGTCTGCCTGGTGTTTTCACTGATTGAATCGAAGCTTATTCTGCCTGCGCATTTGGTGCACATGAAGCTGAAGCCGTACGATCCAGCGAAAGCCAATCGCCTGCAGCGCTTCCGGGATTTTTTCAGCGAAGGCATCAAGCGGTTTATCAGCAACACCTATGCACCGTTTCTGGAAAAAGCCATTCGCAACCGGTATACCACCCTGGCAACGTTTATGGCCATGCTGATCCTGACCATCGGCCTGTTCGGTGGTGGGATAGTGCGGTTTGTGTTTTTCCCGAATATTCCCAGTGACTTTATGATGGCCACGGTAGAGCTGGAGCCGGGCTCGTCATTACAGCAGCGTGATGCCGCCATCACGACACTGCGCGAGGCGCTGGAGCGCATGGACGCTGAACTGAAACAAGACACCGGGGCGGGTGTGGTTAAGCATTCCATCGCGTATGACAATGGCATGCTCAGTGGTCAGGTGTTTGTGGAGCTCACCAAAGGGGAAACCCGCGAACTGGCTGACTTTGAAATCCATCAGCGCTGGCGGGATCAGGTGCCGGAAATTCCTGGCGTGAAGTCATTCGACATTGGTTCCCCGGGCGGCCCGGGCGGCGGTGCTGATCTCAGCTTTGAGTTTAATTCGGCCGACATTGATGCTTTACGCAGTATCAGCAGTGACCTGAAAAACCGCCTGGCTGCGTTCAGTGGGGTGACGGATATCAATGATACCTTCTCTGGCGGCAGTGATGAAATTCAGCTTTCTCTGAAGCCGCAGGCTGAGGCCTCAGGGATTTCCCTGCAGCAGCTGGGACAGCAGGTGCGGTACGGATTTTATGGCGCCGAAGTACAGCGTATTCAGCGCGATGAAGAAGAAATTAAGGTGATGGTGCGGTATCCCGAAGCGCAGCGCAACAGTGTAGAACACCTTGAAACCATGCGTATTCGCACCCCGGGTGGGGAGGAGATTCCGTTTGAAGAGGTGGGTGAAATCACCCTGGGTGAAGGTTTCGATACCATTGTCAGGGTTGACGGGGCCCGCTCGGTCACGGTGACGGCCAAAGTCGATAAAGACGCGTTAGATCCGGGCGACATTACCCGGGAAGTGATTGAGGATGTCATGCCTGACCTGCTTGAGCGCTACCCCAGCGTCAGTTTCGAGCTGCAGGGGAACTCCCGGGAACAACAGGAAGCCATGGCGGGGCTTCTGAAAGGGCTGCTGTTTGCCCTGTTTGCCATCTATGCATTGCTGGCCATCCCGCTGAAGTCTTATTCGCAACCGCTCATTATCATGTCAGTTATTCCCTTTGGCATAGTGGGGGCCATCATTGGTCATCTGGTGCTGGACATGGCCGTCAGTGTGTTATCAATCTGCGGGATCATTGCGTTATCCGGGGTGGTGGTGAACGACAGTTTGATTATGGTGGACTTTGTAAACCGGGCCCGCCGTGAAGGGCATTCGCTCAGGCAGGCCGCCATCAGTGCAGGAACGCAACGGTTCAGGGCTATCATCCTGACCTCGCTGACCACCTTTATGGGGCTGATGCCCATTGTATTTGAGCGCAGTCTGCAGGCGCAGATTGTCATCCCCATGGCCATCTCGCTGGCATTTGGTATCTTGTTCGCAACGATTATTACGCTGCTGCTGGTACCTTCGTTATACGTCATCCTGGATGACATAAAGGGCGTATTCCGCCGCAAGCCGCCCGCCACGCGGGCCACCAATGACACGTTGACAGAAGGACAGTCATCATGAAACGGATCACCGGCATAACGTTCGCGGCAATTAGCCTCAGCTGTGCACTGCTGCAAGGTTGCAGCAGTGCTGACACCCCCCCGGCGACACCAGATACCACCGTCACTTATCCGGTGACGCCGGTGGTGGCGCAGCAGGATACGTATCACGGCACAGACGTCAGCGATCCTTATCGCTGGCTGGAAGCAATGAACAGCGACAAGGTGAAAAACTGGGTCGAAGCACAAAATGACCTGGCCCGTCCTTACCTGGAGGCGTTGCCCGCACGCGAACACTACAAAGCGCGCATTACCGCGCTGTGGGATTATGAAAAATACCGGGTCCCGTTCACTCAGGGAGGCAAGTTCTTTTACTCCCATAACAATGGATTACAAAACCAGTATGTGCTGTGGGTTGCCAGCGATGCTGATGCCGAGCCGCGGGTACTGATCGACCCTAACAGCTTCAGTGACGATGGCACGGTGTCGATGGCCGGTTACGAAATCAGCCCGCAGGCAAATAAGGTTGCGTATATGACCTCGGATGGGGGCTCAGACTGGAAAACCATCCATATACGGGACATTGCGACAGGTGAAGACAGCAAAGAATCGCTCTCCGGGGTGAAATTTACCAATATCAGCTGGCTGCCTGATGAAAGCGGCTTTTTTTACTCCCGCTACCCCAAAAATGCTGCCGGGCAGTGGGATGATAAACAAACGGTCAGTATCTATTTTCACCAGCTTGGTAGCGATCAAAGCGCTGATCGCAAGGTCTTTGCGTTTGCCGATGAACCCAAATGGGCGCCTTATCCGGTAGTAATTGGTGATGGCACTACCTTGCTAATCGTAGTGAACGAAGGCTTCGACTCTAACGCGGTCTATGCCTATGATCTCACGTCTTCTGACGGCACGGCACAGCCGGTATTCGATAAGTGGGACGGCCTGTACAGCTACATCGACATGCAGGGTAACGAGCTGTTTTTTCAGACCAACCATAACGCGCCAAGCAGCAAGGTGATAGCGTATAACCTGGACAACGGCAACCTGCGGGATGTCATCCCTGCCCGCGACGCCACCCTGGATGAGGTGTCATTGCTGGATGGCAAGCTGATTGCCCAGTACATCAACAATGTAAAATCAGAAGTGACCGTATTTGATCTGCAGGGGAACAAGCTGCATGACATTGCGATGCCGGGAATCGGCAATGTTGAAGGGTTTTATGATGACAAAGCCAGTCAGAAAACCTATTACAAACTAACCAGCTATACCAATCCAGGCGCTATTTACGAGCACGATCTGAGTACGGCCAAGTCGCAATTATACAAAGCGATTTCGGTACCGGTAGCGCTGGACAAGTTTGAGGTGCGGCAGGTTTTTTATACCAGTAAAGACGGCACGCAGGTGCCCATGTTTGTGGTGCATCAGCGCGGGCTGAAGCTGGATGGATCGCACAAAACGCTGTTGTACGGTTACGGCGGCTTTAATGTCAGTCTGATGCCCAGATATTCAGTCACCCGCATGGCGTGGCTGGAGCAGGGTAACGTACTGGCCGTTGCCAATTTGCGGGGTGGAGGGGAGTTTGGCCAGGCCTGGCATAAGGCCGGTACGCGACTCCAGAAACAAAACGTGTTCGACGACTTCATTGCCGCAGCCGAGTATCTGATCGCGCAGGGCTATACCACAGCCTCGCGGTTGGCGATACAAGGCGGCAGCAACGGAGGACTGTTAGTGGGCGCAGCCATCACGCAACGTCCGGACCTGTTCGGCGCGGCGCTGCCGGCGGTCGGTGTACTGGATATGCTGCGTTATCACACGCCAAGTGCAAATGCCCGGGCCTGGTCCACTGATTATGGCCTGAGCGAGCACCCTGATGAGTTCGGTGCGCTGTATGCCTACTCACCGGTCCATAACACAGTGCAGGGTGAGTGTTACCCGGCCACGCTCATTACCACCGGCGATCACGATGATCGCGTAGTGCCCTGGCACAGTTACAAGTTTGCTGCGGTATTGCAGCGGGATCAGGGGTGTAGCGAGCCGGTATTATTGCGGGTGGAAACCCGCGCGGGTCACGGTGCAGGCACCCCCACCTGGATGCGTATTGAGAGCTATGCCGATCAATGGGCGTTTCTGGAAGCGGCGCTGCACTAGCCGCGCAAGATGCGTCAGCCTCGCCTGAGGCTGACTGCCTGACCTGTATTAGCGGTTTCTCACGGCCATCCCCATTTTTGCCTTTCTTTACGGTTCGTTCTGACCCATCC
>JBPEWW010000301.1:0-12676 GCA_052032275.1 Alteromonas sp.
TACCGGAAACTTCAGCGTACCGCTGATACCGTCATAATTGGACGGAAAGAAAGTGCTATACACCTGCTGCGGCGGGGTAATCCAGCGATACGCGAAGCCTACGTCTAACACATCGCTGTAACTGAAAAAGGGAGTACGCAACTTACCGGCTTTGACATTAATGTTTGCAGTAGGGGTATAGCTGAGATAGGCCCACTCTATGCCTGACTGTCGATCGTCCGCCGTATGCAGTAAGCCCTGTGCCGCCGCGGCAATTTCCGGGGTAAACTGATAGTCAAGCTGCACCCCTATTCGGGATTGCTGTGACACACTGAATGAGTTGTCATACCCCTCATAGGTGGCGGCATCTTCATTGAGATAGCCTCCCACCACACTGGCAAAGCCCGACACCGACAAATCGTCAGAAGCAGATAACGGCGCGTGCACACCTAAAGCAGTAGCAAAGCACAGGAAGTAAGGGGCTAAACGCATCATCTTAAATAGAAAAACTCAATGGAATGCAACGACTAAGTAGAAGCTTAGCAAGTTTGTGATGATTGTCGCGAAATTTAAAGCTTTTTATTCAGGCAATATGGCGAGGACGGCAGAGTCTAAATTAGCTGCTACTAGCCGGGGGCTGCAGCCCACCTGCAGTAGCGCCTGCGTACGCTTACCCGTCGTTAAGCCGGGGTAAAAGCGTGACAAATCATGGAGCCAGGCTGCAGCCTGTGGCAAACTGTCCGCCTGCTTACCGGGCTGTTAAGGTGCCTTTTGGAAAAACATCACACTTCGTCTGACACGGCGTCCACCGACGCGCCACCCGCCGCCTATCCCCGGGCCGGCTTTTTGCGCCGGCTGGCAGCGATGGTATACGACACGCTGGTGGCAGTCGCCGTAGGTATGTGCGCTGCCATGGTACTCATAGTGACGCTGGTCGTCTTACTGAGTAACGGTGTGCTGGACATGCAGCATTACGCGGAACCCTCTGAAGCCATCCAGCACTCAGTGCTTTACAAAACGCTCATTCAGGTATGGGTCGGCGGCTGGATTGCCGGTTTCTTTTTATGGTTCTGGAAACGGGGCGGGCAAACACTCGGTATGCGGGCATGGCGGCTGCGAATTTTCAGTACGGTGGATGAGCCGGTCACATGGCCAAGGCTGCTGATCAGGCTGGTTGCCTCGTTAGGGGGACTGGGCACCTTGTTGGTACTGTTCGACATAAAACATAAGCAGTCGTTACAGGACCGGCTCGCCAAAACGGAAGTGCTGGCGCTGACCAAAGCGGCCAACGATCATAAAAGCTGGTAGTGACCCGCGGTGGGTGTGTGCCGCCGGGCCGGTCGCTAACGACGTAACAGAAAGGCAGCTACCGCTGCAAACATGGCGCTGGGGAGTAACGCCCCCAGGAACGGGGGCAACTGATATACCAGACTCAGCGGGCCAAATACCTCATTGGTAATGAAAAAACCAAAGCCGGTAAGTACGCCCATGATAACCCGTGCGCCCATGGTCACACTGCGCAGTGGCCCGAAGATAAACGATAATGCCATCAGTAACATGACCCCCACCGACACCGGCTGGAGTATTTTTCGCCATAATGCCAGCTCATAGCGACTGGGATCCTGATCGTTGTTTTCCAGGTAGCCAATGTAGTCGTAAAGCCCCTGAATCGATAAGGCTTCGGGTTTTACTGCCACTATCCCCAGCTTATCCGGGGTCAGGCTGGAGTCCCAGCGCATGCGCGGCTGGGCGTCCTGGGTGATTTTGGCATCCGTAAACCCGGTCACGGTGACGTTTTCTAACCACCACCCCGCACCATCGAATCCGGCATCCTGCGCATAGGTAATGGTGTTAAGCGTTAGGTCCGGATGAAAATCGTAAATGCTGATTTCGCGCAGACTCTCTTTCGTGATCACCTGCCCGATACTGACGAAATGATTGCCGTCTTTAGCCCACACCAGTTGCTCGGACGAGAACAGGCTGCCACCGGAAATTGCCTCGGTGCGAATCTCCTTGGCTTTGGATTCGCTGAAGGGAGTAACCCATTCACCTATTGCCATCACGAACAGGATCATGACTACCGCCGACTTCATTGCTGAATTGATGATGTTCCAGCGGCTGAGACCGGCGGCCTGCATGACCACCAGTTCGCTGTTGCTGGCCAGTAAGCCCATGCCTACCAGACCACCCAGTAAGGTGGCCATGGGGAAAAACTGCTCAAGATCACGGGGCAGGCTTAAGATGACATACATGGCGGCGATCATCATATCGTAGTCGCCCTCTCCCAGCTTACGTAACTGTTCGACAAACTTGATAAGTGCACTTAATCCAATTAACACCGACAAGGTGACAGTGATGGTGCCAAGGAGTGTACGGGCGATGTATAAATCGAGAAGCTTAAACATTATTTCTTACCCAGAAGCCAGGCCCTGAAATGGGTACCGGTTTTGCGATCCCGCGCAATTAATCCGACACCAATTATCAGCATGATCGCATGGACCCACCACAGACCGAGCTGGGGGGGCATTTTACCGTCTTCCAGCACCCGCCGGCTGGCCAGCAGTAACAGGAAGTAACCCAGATACAAAAGAATGGCCGGGAACATCTTACCGAACCGGCCCTGGCGCGGATCGACGGCACTTAACGGAACGGCAATGAGTACCAGAAACGGGATCGACAGTGGGATGGCGATGCGCCACTGTAGCTCGGCGCGGGCCTCAATAGAGTCGTCATGCCACAACTCAGCGGTGGGCAGCACACTGACTTTGCGCCGGTCCTGCTCGACAGGCTTGTCGTTAATCTGTATCTGATACTCATCAAAGGCGACTTTACGGAAGCTGCTTTGATGTTGCTCCCCTTCATACTGCACCCCTGAATTCAGCACCAGGTTGCGGGTGCCGTCTTCATTATTGCGAATGCGGCCTTCCTGCGCGTATACCACCCGTACCTGTGACTGCGCCGCGTCGTTCTGATGCTGCGACAGGAACACCCGCTGCAGGCTGTCATCCCCTGAATTGGTTTCGTGAACGAAGATGACCGCTTTGCCGTTGCCGGTTTGCTGGAACCGGCCGGGAATAATCGCGGAAAATCCAGCTTCAGAGCGGGCCTTTTCGCGCAATTTATACTCATTTTCGGCCGCCATCGGCGCAAGGTACAGGGTGATCGCTCCGGTTATACACATGATTATCAGCGACAGGAACAGCATCACGCGGGTGATATACCACTCACTGATGCCGCAGGCCCGCATCACGGTCATTTCACTGTCTACGTACAGTCGTCCATGCGCCAGCATAATGCCAAGATAGGCGCTGATCGGCATCACCAGCGAGGATAAAATAGGGGCGTACAATGCCAGAAAGCCCAGCACCAGGCCGGCCGGGATATCGCCGTCGGACGCGTCGCCCAGCACACGCACAAACCGCAGGGTAACGAAGATCGCCATCAGGATGAGGAAAATGGCCAGCTGAGACTTTACCGTTTCCTTAAGTAAATAGCGGAATATCAGCATGTCGCGCCTTTAGGAAAAATAGGAATTTTAGTGAAAGAAACCACAATTTTGAGTAAACTTAGTGTTTTTACAAGTTTTGCCTGCATTCAATAAACCGTTTGCATGATCGTACGGCGCCGGTACACATGTGTATCAGTTAATACCCTACATTGCGCCATACGCAGCCCGCATGCAACACTGGCTGCGTATTAAAACATAAAGCAGTGCAAAACGTTATGTGAATTTCGTTATCATGCAAACCCGACAGAAATAAGCGAGGTGATATCGTGGAGTTTAGTGTAAAAAGTGGCAGCCCGGAAAAACAGCGCAGCGCGTGTATTGTCGTCGGCGTCTTTGAGCCACGACGCTTAACTGCGGTGGCTGAGCAACTGGATGAAATCAGTGAAGGCTATATCAGTAATCTTCTGCGCCGTGGTGACCTTGAAGGCAAGGCCGGTCAGATGTTGTTGCTGCACCATGTTCCTAATGTACTAAGTGAGCGCGTACTACTGGTTGGTTGTGGTAAAGAACGCGAGCTGGACGAGCGCCAATACAAACAAATTATTGCTAAAACCATCAAGACCCTGAATGAAACAGGCTCCATGGAAGCGGTGTGTTTCCTTACCGAACTGCACGTTAAAGGCCGCGACACCTACTGGAAAGTCAGACAGGCCGTCGAAGCCACCCAGGACTCGCTGTATACCTTCATGCAGCTGAAAACCAAAAAGGGCGAGCCGCGCCGTCCATTGCGCAAGATGGTGTTTAATGTGCCTACCCGCCGGGAACTGACCGTAGGGGAGCGCGCAGTTGAACATGGCCTGGCGATTGCCAAGGGTGCTAAAGTGACCCGTGACGTCGCGAATATGCCGCCCAACATTTGTAACCCGGCATACCTTTGGGAACAAGCGCAGGCGCTGGCCAGTGATCACGACAGTGTGACTGCGGAAGTCGTCAATGAAGCGCAAATGGCCGAGCTGGGTATGCAAGCCTATCTGGCGGTGGGCCGTGGCTCCGACAATGAGTCAATGATGAGTATCATACATCACCGGGGCGGCCCCTCTGATCAGGCGCCCATCGTGCTGGTTGGAAAAGGCCTGACATTCGACTCGGGCGGTATTTCACTGAAGCCTGGTGAAGCCATGGACGAAATGAAGTATGACATGGGTGGCGCAGCGGGCGTACTGGGCGTCATGCACACGGTGGCAGCGCTGAATCT
The DNA here is from genome assembly GCA_052032275.1 of Alteromonas sp. Classification (GTDB taxonomy): domain Bacteria; phylum Pseudomonadota; class Gammaproteobacteria; order Enterobacterales; family Alteromonadaceae; genus Alteromonas. Next base: position 4,683 of record JBPEWW010000301.1, read on the forward strand.
GCCCATTAACGTGATAGGCGTGCTGGCGGGCTGTGAAAATATGCCGGATGGGAAAGCGTACCGCCCGGGTGACATCCTCACTACGATGTCCGGACAGACCGTCGAGGTGCTGAATACCGATGCAGAAGGGCGGCTGGTATTGTGCGATGCACTGACCTATGTAGAACGCTACGAACCAGAACTGGTGATTGACGTGGCCACGCTGACCGGGGCGGCGATCATTGCGCTGGGTCATCATGCCACCGGGTTAATGAGTACCCACAACCCGCTGGCACATGAACTGATGAATGCGTCTGAGCAAAGCTCCGACCGGGCATGGCGTCTGCCGGTATGGGATGAATACCAGGAGCAACTGGAAAGCCCGTTTGCCGATATGACTAACCTGGGCGGGCGTCCCGCCGGCAGTATTACTGCAGCGTGTTTCCTGTCCCGGTTTACCAAAAAGTACAACTGGGCGCATATGGATATAGCCGGTACGGCATGGCGCAGTGGCAAAAATAAAGGGGCCACCGGTCGTCCTGTGCCAATGTTGTCACAGTTCCTGATGAATCGCGCCGGCACCAAGCAGGAGGACTAGGCGCGCATGCCTCAGGTTATGTTTTATCAGCTTTCCGCCGGCGCCCGCAGCGCCGCGCAGAAAGCCTGTGAGCTGGTTGCTGACGCCTATGCCCGCAAGCAGAAGGTCACGGTAATGTGCCAGTCACAGACGCTGGCAGAAGATGTTGATGAGTTACTCTGGCAGTTGCCTGCAGCGCGCTTTGTGCCTCATAACCTGCATGGTGAAGGGCCGCCTGCCGGCACACCGGTAGAAATTTGCTGGCAGGTCTCCCAGTTGTCGCGCCGGCCGCTGGTGGTTAATTTAGGCGATACCATGCTGCCGAATCCGCAGCAATACCAACGCATCATCGACTTTGTACCTGCCGACGACGCTGAAAAGCAAGCAGCACGGGTACGGTATAAGAAGTACCAACAAGCGGGCTGTAATATGCAATTTACTGCCGCTGAAAATTGAGAGAACGTATGGAAAAGACTTTTGAACCGCAATCTATCGAAAAGCAGTGCTACCAGCAATGGGAAGATGCGGGTCTGTTTAAAGCCTCCGGTGACGGGCAGCCTTATTGTATCTTGCTGCCGCCTCCTAATGTTACCGGGAGTCTGCATATGGGACATGGCTTTCAGCAAACCATTATGGATGCGCTGACCCGCTACCATCGCATGAAAGGCGACGATACGTTGTGGCAGGTGGGGACCGACCACGCCGGCATCGCGACCCAAATGGTGGTAGAGCGAAAGCTGAATGCGGAAGGTAAAACCCGCCATGATCTTGGCCGTGAATCCTTTATCGACAAGATCTGGGAATGGAAAGAACAAAGTGGTGGCACCATCACCAGTCAGATGCGCCGGTTAGGCACCTCACCAGACTGGGATCGCGAAGTGTTTACCATGGACGACAACCTCTCCGGTGCCGTTACTGAAGTCTTCGTTAAATTACATGAAGAAGGCCTGATATACAGAGGTAAGCGGCTGGTAAACTGGGATCCGGTCCTGCATACAGCGGTGTCCGATCTGGAAGTGCTTAACGAAGAAGAAGATGGCCATATGTGGCATATGCGCTACCCGCTGGCCGATGGTACCGGTGAGCTGGTGGTGGCGACTACCCGGCCTGAAACCATGCTGGGTGATACAGCTGTGGCGGTGCATCCGGAAGACGAGCGTTATCAGCATGTGATTGGCAAAGAAATTAAACTGCCTGTTACCGGGCGACTGATCCCTGTCATTGCCGATGACTATGTTGATCCTGAGTTTGGTACGGGCTGCGTAAAAATCACGCCGGCGCACGATTTTAATGACTATGACATGGGCAAACGTCATAACCTGCCGATGATCAATGTCCTGACCGCCGACGCCAAGCTGAATGACGAGGTGCCTGAGCGGTATCGCGGGTTGGACCGGTTCGACGCCCGCAAACAAATTGTGGACGACCTGGATGCCAGCGGTCACCTGGTCAAAGTGGATAAACACAAGCTTAAGGTGCCCCGCGGCGATCGTACTAATGCGGTAATTGAGCCCTATCTGACCGATCAGTGGTATGTGGCGGTGGAGTCACTGGCGAAACCTGCCATTGATGCAGTCGAAAGTGGTGAGATTCGCTTCATTCCGGAAAACTGGAATAAAACCTACTACCAGTGGATGCACAATATCCAGGACTGGTGTATTTCACGGCAACTGTGGTGGGGACACCGTATTCCGGCCTGGTATGACAACGATAACAATGTGTATGTGGGCCGCACGGAAGAAGAGGTGCGCAGTAAGCACGGCCTGGCAGCCAATGTCACGCTGCGTCAGGATGACGACGTACTGGATACCTGGTTTTCGTCGGCGCTGTGGCCGTTCGCCACCATGGGCTGGCCGGAGCAGACCCCGGAATTAGACAAGTTCGTGCCGTCCTCGGTACTGGTCACCGGTTTTGACATTATTTTCTTCTGGGTAGCCAGAATGATCATGATGACGAAAAAATTCACCGGTCAGATCCCGTTTAAAGACATCTACATCACCGGCCTTATTCGTGATGAAAGCGGCGACAAGATGTCTAAGTCGAAGGGTAATGTGCTCGACCCCATCGACTTAATTGACGGTATCGACCTTGAGGCGCTGGTAGCCAAGCGGACCTCAGGCATGATGCAGCCACAACTGGCGGAAAAGATTGCCAAGCGCACCCGTAAGCAGTTCCCTGACGGTATTCAGGCCTACGGGACAGATGCATTGCGCTTCACGTTTGCGGCAATGGCCTCTACCAGTCGAGATATCAACTTTGATATGGGCCGGGTAGAAGGTTACCGCAACTTCTGCAACAAAATCTGGAATGCGTCACGCTTTGTGCTGATGAATGCCGAAGAGCATGACACCGGGCGCGACGGCGGAGCAATGACCCTGAGTCTTGCTGATCGCTGGATTTGGGCCAAGTTCCAGCAAACGCTTAACGACTTTGAAAAAGCGTTGGGTGACTACCGCTTTGATATCGCCGCGCAGACGCTGTACGAATTTACCTGGAATCAGCTGTGCGACTGGTACCTGGAGCTGACGAAGCCGGTGCTGAACAATGATGCCAGCAGTGAGGCTGAGAAGCGGGGTACCCGCCACACATTGATTAATGTGCTGGAGCACACCCTGCGCCTGCTCCACCCCTTTATGCCATTTATCACTGAAGAGATCTGGCAACGGGTGGTGCCGTTGTCGACGGTGAAAACGGATACTCGCAGCATCATGGTGCAGCCGTTCCCGGAGCAGGACGCTGCCCTGATGGACGAGCAGGTGTTGAATGACATTGAATGGGTGAAAAAATTCATCGTTGGCATTCGTAACATCCGCGGTGAAATGGATATCTCGCCCAATAAGCCGCTGAATGCGTTGTTGAAAAATGTGAGTGATGAAGATAACCGCCGGCTGGATGCAGCGAAAGGTTTCCTCGACAAACTCTCCAAGCTGGAGTCAGTGACTGTGCTGCACGCCGGTGACACGGCGCCACCCAGTGCCACCGCGCTGGTGGGTGAGATGGAAATTCTCATTCCTATGGCAGGCCTCATCGATAAGGATGCGGAGCTGGCCCGTCTGAATAAGGCAATCGATAAGGTGCAGAAAGACCTGAGTCGCACCGAGGGTAAGCTGGCAAATGAGAAGTTTGTGAGCAACGCGCCGGATGCCGTTATCGAAAAAGAACGGGCCAAACTGGCCGACGGCAGAAAGCAAATGGAGAAGCTCAACGAACAGCTTGAAACTATCCGTTCGCTGTAATCTGACTTCCCATTACAGCCTGAAAAACAGCCGCAGTCGCGGCTGTTTTTTTATTCCTGCTATTTTTACGAGCGCGCTTGTCAATGCTATTGCGGCACCTGGTCACAGGCGTTACAGTTAACCTACACTTTTACTGGATTGGCAATTTGTGAATAAATCCGACCCTCAACCAACCGAATCCGCTTCTTCCGCAGAACGCCGCTTTGAGTCTTTTCTCTGGAATTCACGTTACCTGGTACTGCTGGCCGTGGTGCCCAGTATTCTGGGGGCGCTGGCGTTGTTTGTAATGGGGACTGCAGATATTCTTGCGGTGTTGCGTGCAACCCTGAATTATTACTGGCTGGGAGGCTCTCAGGAGCTGTATGACGCCACGATCCCCAAGATTATTAAAGCCATTGATATTTACCTGATCGCCATTGTATTACTGGTTTTTGCCGCCGGTGTATACCGGCTGTTTTTCTCTATCATTGAACCGGCGGAAAATAGCCAAATAAGGCACCCGTTCAATATCAATTCATTCGATCAGTTAAAAGATAAGATCGCCCGTGTAGTGGTACTGGCCGTGGTCATTGAGTTCTTCCGGGCCGTGGTAGACATCCAGTTTGTTACGCCGCTGGATGCTATTTATCTGGCGCTGTCTATCCTGGCACTGGCGGGGGGCCTGTACCTGATGAGCAAGGCCCAGCCAGACGATCACAAGTAATACCGGGTGCCTGATACCCGATAGCATCAGGCTCTGGCACGACTACTCACCGGGCAGGTACTTTTGCAGCACAGTAATGACGTTGGCGCGTTTTACCGGCTTGGTGAGGTAGTCGTCCATGCCGGCCTCGTGGGCCGTTTGCCGGTCTTCTTTCATGGCATTGGCAGATAGTCCGATTATAGGAAGGGCACTATGCCCGTTGCGGCGCAGCGCGCGGGTGCACTCATACCCATCCATTTCGGGCATTTGCACATCCATAAGGATCAGATCATAGTGGGGAGAGTTTTCAATTTTTCGCAGCGCCTGTACGCCATCCTCTGCAATGTCATAGGTTAATCCCAAATCCCGGAGCAATTCACCGGTAACAATCTGGTTAATGGTATTGTCTTCCACCAACAGCACATGCCCCTCCAGCTCCACGCTATCGCGTTGATGGTCATAAACTACCGGCTCTGATGTGATCTGCTGCAGCTCTTTAATAAAGCGCTCAAACTGCAGAGGTGTAAAGGGATGCACTAATATGGGCCCGGTCCAGTCAGAAAGCAGTTTCCCCTGAATTGAGCCTATTTGTGAATTCACGACGAGACCGACTCGACAGGCGGCTTGCTGCAACCGTTTGAGCGTATCAGCGTGGGTTTTCAACGTGCCTGGGTTGTCAATATCTATCAGTACGCACGGCGGCGTTGCATCCAGGGTCGCCAAACAGCTCAGCGGCTGGGGCTCACCGGTAAGTCTCACCACCTCACGATACGCGGCGCTGAGTAGCGGCTTATCGCTTAAATACAGGCTGTTATCAGGCAGGGCCGGCACGCCGGCCAGAATGCCCTGCTGACCTTTAAAGACCCGCAGAGGGAGGGTTACTCTGAACACACTGCCGTTGCCGGGTTCGGACACCGCCTCAAGTTTTCCTTTCATCAGTTCGGTCAGTTGTTTGACAATAGTCAGGCCCAGACCAGTGCCGCCAAAACGGCGATTGGTCGAACCGTCGGCCTGTGTAAAGGGTTGGAAGATGCGCGCCAGCTGTTGGTCGGACATGCCAATGCCGGTGTCTTTCATTTCAATGGTGAGGGTGAGTTCATTGCCCTGTTCGTTTAGCGTGCCGGAAAAGCTGATATTAATTTCACCCTGCTCGGTAAACTTAACGGCATTGGTCCCTAAGTTCATCAGCACCTGAGCCAGACGCAGGGGGTCGCCTACGACCTGGGGCGGCAGAGTCGGGTCCACCGTCAGTGTTACGGACAGGTTTTTCTCCTGGGCGCGTAAAGCGATGACGGCGACCAGGTTGTCGAAAATAGAGTGCAGGGAAAAGCTCACGGTTTCAATTTCCAGCTTGCCGGCCTCAATCTTGGAAAAGTCCAGAATGTCATTAATCACACTCATCAGGATCTGGCTGGAGTAAGCTGCTTTATCCAGGTAACTCTTCATCGTTGGCGACATCGGTTGTTGCTGGGCAAGCTCAATTAAGCCAATCACTCCGTTCATGGGAGTACGGATTTCGTGACTCATGTTGGCTAAAAACAGGCTTTTTGACGCCGTGGCCTGTTCGGCACGTTGTTTCTGTTCGGCCAACTCTTTATTCAGCGACTCCATTTGCGCGTTGGCCTTGCGGGCGTCGGTTAACAGCTGCTCGGTCTGGCGGTTTTTGTCGCTGAACACATGGGCGGCAGTGGCCAGCGCCCCAATTTCATCATTACGGTTAATGCCGGGCACGGAGGTGACGTTTTCGCCCGCTGACAGGCGCCTGAATACGTCGGTGATGGAGCGGATAGGCCCCAGGATACGTAACAGGGTGAATACCGCAGCGGTGAGTGCAAGCAGGATGGCAATGAGTGAAAACAACTCGCCATTGGACTGCGCGCGGGCGGCTTGCAGCTGGGATTGCCGGCGTACCTCATCCGTGTAGCGGGTAACCTGCTCGGCCAGTTCTCCACTGAGAAATAAGAACTCGTTGGCCGAGCCGGCCATCACTACGTTAACCAGAAACAGGTTGCCCTGGGTAATTTGCGTTAACAAAAAGAATTCATCTTCAGCGCGCTTTATCAGGGGTAACAGGGCGGCAAAGCGCGGTTCCGACATGCTGGCGATTTGCTCGCGCATGGTTTGCAGTGCAACGTTAAACGTATCAATACGTTGGATGCTGGGAGTCAGCAAGTAATGCAGCGAGGCGTTTTCGGCGCTGTCCAGCGTCAGGTTCAGCTCATTAAGCAGCAAAGGTGATATGTCAGCGGAATGAGAAAGCCCCTGCAGCGCCTCGCGCAAGGCAATAATATCCCGCACTGAGCCTGCGGTGACCAGCTTATCCCGACGGGCCCGGGAGTCCACTACCACAATAAAGTTCTCCTGATAGTCCTCCAGGTGAGAGCGCATCCGTTCAAGCACGTTTTCGCTGGCCAGCGTGTTTTGCAACGAAACGGGCGACGCCTGCAGCTGATCGAGTTTGCGGGTAATTGCCTGCATCAGTCGCTCAAATCGGTTAACCGTAGACTGACTGGCGGTTTCTTTGAATATCAGCACGTTTCGCTGTAAATCCAGTACATCGCGTTCTAACTCTTTGACCAGACTGAGATCATCCATGGCCTGGCGGGTCGTAGCCAGGCCTTCATTCAGGATCTGTTGGTTTTGCCGCGCCAGGATCCCCTGGATCAGCAGCAGCGACACCAGTGCAATTAAAACGACAATTAACTGGGTTCGAATTGAGGACATATCCATATCCCTGTCAGGAAGTTAGAAATTCATACCACTTTTGTAAGCTGTATTCGTAGGTGGGCATGACAGTATTCCATACCGCGACATTGCTGAACCGGTCCTCGTAACTGCCGCCGCTGCGTTGTTCTCCCGGCTGCACAGAGACCTTACCGTCGGTGCCGGTTAACGGCTCGCTGGCGGGCAGTCCCTGGTACCAATAGTCCCACTCGGCTTTGGTCAGATACTGCGCTGACCGTTGTGGATTCGATATGTAATAGCCCTGACGGGCAATAAACGCGCCGGGCCAGCCGGACAGCCACCAGTTCATGTACTCATAGGCGGCGTCCTTATTGCGCCCCTGCGTTGCTGCAGACAGACACATCACCCCATGCCAGCCCCGATAGCCTTCCCGGGGCGCGGCAAACCGAACCGGAATGTTTTGCCCGTTCAGTGCCGACACCGCCGGTGAAAACATGCTTTCAATGGTGACCCGCTTACTGCGCATAAACTGCACCGACTCAGGCACCGATGTCCAGAAACCACTGAAATGCTGTAACTGTTTCAGCTCAATGAGTACGGTAAACAGGGCATCCAGTTCGTCACGGGTCATGGCGCCGATGTCATTAAACGCAACGAAGCCTTTCGCCTGTGCCGCCAGGGCCAGGTCAAACAAGCCAATCGTCGGGTCATTGACAACCCCCACCTGCCCCGAAAAACGGCTGTCCAGCAGCCATCCCCAGCTCTCCTCACTGGCGGTGATATCTTCAGCCACCCGGGAGGTATCGTATCCGAAGGAGTCCACATTGTGCACATA
>JBPEWW010000302.1:0-2476 GCA_052032275.1 Alteromonas sp.
CCCCATGTCATAGCCCACCCCAGCGGCTTGTCAGAAATGTGTGTGTCCATTCGGCCAGACGGCGATGATAAGTGGGTGTCACTCACCCCACTGGCAAATTATCAGGAGCTCCCGCCGCAGCGCGTAATAGAAGCCATTTGTGATGCTGGCGTGTCGGGCATGGGTGGGGCCGGCTTCCCTACGCACATCAAAACGGCCAGCAGCAAAGACATAGAGTTCCTCATTATTAATGGCGTGGAATGCGAACCTTATATCAGTGCTGATGACCGGCTGATGCGAGAGTTTGCCTGGCAAATTCGGCAGGGCATTGATGTACTGGATCACCTGCTGTCTCCTAAAGCCGTGGTCATCGCCATTGAGGACAACAAGCCTGAGGCCATCGAGGCCATTAAGATTGCCTGTCAGGATAAGCCGGAATACCGGATCGTGGTGATTGAAACCGTGTATCCGGCAGGCGGTGAAAAACAGCTGATCCAGGTGGTCACCGGGCGGGAAGTGCCGCGACACGGACTGCCTGCCGATGTGGGTGTGTTGATGTTCAATGTCGCCACCTGCTATGCCATTGCGGATGCTATTTTCCATGGCAAGCCGCTCATCGAGCGGATCGTCACTGTAACCGGTGAAGCCGTGCAGCAGCGTGGCAACTACTGGGCGCTCATTGGTACGCCGGTTAGCCATTTGCTGACGCTTGCGAATTACTTACCCAAGAAGCAGCGACAACCTGAAATTGTCATGGGCGGTCCCATGATGGGATTCACGCTCACTGACAGTGCCATTCCCGTCGTCAAAATTACTAATTGCCTGCTGGTGCCGGCCGCGAAAGAGTTGCCGGATGACGACAGTGAACGCCCCTGTATTCGCTGCTCAGATTGCGCGCAGGCCTGCCCTGCCTCATTACTTCCCCAGCAACTGTTCTGGCATGCAAAAGCGAAGGAACTGGACAAGGCGGAAGAATACGATCTGTTCGACTGCATTGAATGTGGCGCGTGTGCGTATGTGTGTCCCAGTGAAATTCCGTTGGTGCATTACTACCGCCAAGCCAAGGCAGAAATTCGTACCCAGCGTGATGAAAGGAATAAAGCAGAAAAAGCCAAAGAGCGCTTTGAAGCCCGAAAAGCCCGCCTGGAACGGGAAAAGCTGGAACGGGAAGAAAAACACAGAAAAGCCAAAGCCGCCCGGGAGGCTGCCGCGCAAAAAACCGATAGCGGTACCAAAGACAAGGTCGCAGCCGCGCTGGCCCGGGCTAAAGCCAAGAAAGCTGCCGCGCAGGAAACTGCCGCAACGGTGGACGACGCACCTGCGGCAGATGATAAAAAAGCCCAGGTGGCTGCAGCCATTGCTAGAGCCAAAGCCAAAAAGGCCGCCGCTCAGCAGCCGGCTGATGATAAGACAGAAACCGCACAGGACAGTCACTCCTCTGCAGACGACAACCCGGCGGCCGACAGTGCACAGCCGGATAAGCAACAACGCATTGCCGCCGCGGTGGCCAAGGTCAAAGCCAAAAAGGCTGCCGCTCAGCAGCCAGCTGACGACAAGACAGACACCGCCCAGGACAGTCACTCCTCTGCAGACGACAGCCCGGCGGCCGACAGTGCACAGCCGGATAAGCAACAGCGCATTGCCGCCGCAGTGGCCAAGGCCAAAGCCAAAAAAGCGGCTAAAGAACAAAACGACAATAACAAGAAAGATGAGAGTGCCAGCTGATGAAGCTAACCTTATCCAGTTCACCGCACTTACGTACCCGACGTGATACCGGCCAGGTCATGCGCCTGGTCATTTACGCAATGGTGCCAGGGATTCTGGCACAGTGGTATTTCTTTGGCTGGGGCGTCCTTATTCAGGCCATACTAGCCGTAGTGACTGCCGTGCTCACTGAAGGCGCCATCCTTAGCCTGCGTAAAAAGAATGTGGAGCGCGCGCTCAGTGACTATTCGGCGGTATTAACCGCTTTGCTCATCGCGGTCAGCGTGCCACCTGCCCTCCCCTGGTGGATGACGGTCGTCGGCACCCTGTTTGCCATTGCCGTTGTCAAACAGCTATATGGCGGACTGGGCTTTAATATGTTCAATCCGGCCATGATTGCGTATGTGGTTTTGCTCATTTCTTTCCCGGTCGCGATGACCATGTGGCTGCCCGCGGCCGGGGTATTCGCAGAGGCGTTGTCGCTGACCGATACCGCCAGCCTTATTTTTACCGGCTTCACCCAACACGGTTATGACATTACTCAGGTGCGAGGCGCCATCGACGGCGTAACGGCCGCGACGCCGCTGGATACCGTCAAAACGGGACTTACCCAGGGCGCAACCTATTCGGAACTGCTTGATCGCAACGTATTTAATACGGCGTTATTTGATGCCATGGGCTATGGCTGGGGCCATGTCAGTCTGGCCTACCTCCTGGGAGGGCTGATGCTTATTCGGCTACGGGTAATTACCTGGCATATGCCAGGGAGTATGCTGGTAGCCGTACTGGTAGT
>JBPEWW010000303.1:0-4027 GCA_052032275.1 Alteromonas sp.
CACACTGAAAACTTAGCTCAGTGTGATGATGGCGGCAACGAGTGGGTGTGAAACCGTCTCTGAAAGGCAGGCAGGAAAGCGGCAAGTGCCACCATGGGGCCATGGTGGCAGAGGTAATTACTGATTTGTCGGCGCGTCGCCCACATGGCCGCCATGGATGGCTTCCACATCAATGCTGTCAAACCGGTATTCGGTATGACAATACTGACAGTTCATTTTGATTGCCCCTTCTTCCTCAATAATGGCCATCAGCTCGGCTTTTTCCACGTTCTTCAGCGCCTCGGCACTGCGGTCCCGGGAACAGGTGCAGGCAAAACTGACCGCCTGAGGCGTAAACACTTCCACTTCCTCCTGATGGTACAGGCGATGCAAAATGTCCTCTACCGGCAAGCTGAACATTTCTTCCTCCGTCAGGGTGCTGGTGAGGGTGGTCAGGTGATCAAAGTCGTTTTGCTGACTACGATCAGTGGCTTCCGCTGCCTTCGGCAGTACCTGTAACAGCAGCCCGGCGGCTTTGGCGTTGTCCGGCTGACTCAGGTCAGTCATCAGACGCACAGACGTCGCCAGCTGCTCAGACTGATCGAAATAGGCTTCAATACACTCCGCCAGGGTCGGTTTGTCCAGTGCCACCACCCCCTGATAGCGCTCGCCCTCATCCGGCGTAATGGTAATGACCAGCACGGCCTTGGTCAGCAACTCATCAAAGGTCTCCGGCAGGCTGGTCAGGGTTTCGTCCCAGCGCGCAACACCACGCAGCGTCTGCTTGTCAGTGGCATTGATCACTGCATACTTCACCGGTCCTTCGCTCTGGATCTGCAGACCAATTTCGCCCTTAAACTTTAAAATGGCGGTCAGCAGGCAGGTGGCCGCAGCCATCTCACTCAGTAGCCGCTGAATTTGTACCGGGTATTCATAGCTGTGCACAATATGGTTAAGGCTGTCATCCAGACGCACCAATTCACCCCGCACGCTGGCGTTGTTGAATAAGAAGCGGTGGAGCTGATCAAATTGACTCATAGAAAAAGTATCCTGTTACATGCAGTATTATTGCTGCTTAAATTTAATAATCTGGCGGCGCTGCTTTTTATCCGGCCGGCCATCCGGCTTCGGATTATGAAAGGTCTGGAGCTTGCGGGCCTGCTGGTTCTCTTCCCGTTTCTTTACGCTGGCCGCGGTTTCTTCGTATAACTGCTGGGCCAGCGGTGCACTCAGCCGTTTATCACTGAGTCCCTGTACCTGCAGCTCTTTGGTATCCCAGCCTGCGGCCACGGTCAGCATGGCCCCAATTTCTACCACTTTGCCCGGCTTACTGCGCTGACCGTTATAATGCACCTTGCCGGCCTGCACCATCTCTCGGGCCAGCGCGCGGGTCTTAAACAGGCGTGCGGCCCACAGCCACTTGTCCAGCCTGATTTTTTGTGGTGTATTGTCAGTATTCTGTCGGCTCATGTAATAATTTCATCACTGGCAGGCTTTAGTGTTGTGACCCTCACCCCGACTAGGCTATGATGGTTCGGCTAAAGCACAATTAACCTTTTATTCACTTTTGAAGCAGTACCTTCTTGGCAGCATGACACTCAGCAATTTCAACACACAATCTCTGGTTACCTATGTCAACCAGCATCAAAAACAATTACATATGCTGGTTGTGGTGCTGTTGAGTCTGTATTTACTTGCGTTCGCTGCCAGCATGGTGTGGCAAATTATACCCGAACCCAGCCTGTCTGCGACACCCTCGGTATCGTCCGGGGCTGCCCCGGTTGCCACGAACAGTCAAAGTGGGGTCAACCTGCGTCGATTGCAACAGCTGAATTTGTTCGGTGACGCCAGTGCCGTGGACCAGCCCGACACCACACCGGTGGTGACAGACGCCCCGGAAACCCGACTGAACCTCACCCTCACTGGCGTGGTCGCAAGTACACTGGAAAAAGCCGGCGCTGCCATTATCGAAAACCGCGGTACTCAGGCTACGTACGGGCTGGGTGACAAAATAGATGGCACCAACGCCACCTTGCAGCAGGTTTTTCATGACCGGGTGATCATTAAAAATGGGGCCCAGCACGAAACCCTGATGCTGGATGGCCTGGATTACGCAGAAGCGAACCGCCGTCGCCAGCAACGCACCGCACGTCAGCCGGAGCCTGAGCCGGAAGAAGAGACCCGCACGCTGAGCGAGGACGCGGTGGAAGCCACGGCATCACTGCGGGATCAACCGGCAAGCTTTACCGATTTTATTTCCATTTCACCGCAAATGGAGGACGGCCAGCTGGTAGGATACCAGGTCAAGCCAGGTAAAAACCCTGCCTTGTTCGAGTCGGCTGGCCTGCAGGCCGGCGATGTGATTGCACAAATTAATGGCTTAGATTTAACCGATTTGCAGCAGTCCCAGGAAGCGCTCTCAGAGCTGCGGAATTCACAGACAATCGAGCTGACCATTATTCGGGACGGTGGCTTTGCCACCATTTATCTGGATATGCCAGAACCCGAGCTAGAATAAGAAAATAGGATGACAGAATTATGAGGCGATCCAGCCACTCATTGTTTTCTAAGATCAGCACCGCGCTGTGCGCCGCGCTGCTGACAGTGTCGGCCACTGCCGCCGAATACATGCCGAACTTCAAAGACACCGATATTAACGAATTCATTAATATTGTTGGCAAAAACCTGGAACGCACCATCATTGTCGATCCTAACGTACGCGGCAAAATCAGCGTGCGCAGCTACGACATGCTGAATGAAGATCAGTATTACCAGTTCTTTTTGAACGTACTGCAGGTATACGACTTCGCAGTCGTGGAAATGCCCAGCGGTATTCTTAAGGTTGTGCGCTCAAAAGACGCCAAGACCTCGAATATTCCGGTGGTAGAAAACGCCGCCAGCGACGGTGACGAATTCATTACCCGGGTCGTCCCGGTCTATAATGTGCCGGTACGGGAACTGGCGCCCATTCTGCGTCAGCTGAACGATCAGGCGGGTGGCGGAAACGTGGTCAGTCACGACCCTTCCAATGTCATGATGCTGACCGGCCGTGCGGCGGTGGTGAACCGCCTGGTGGAAATCATCGAGCGGGTTGACCGCGCCGGTGATGAAGAAGTAGAAATTGTTAAACTGCGGTATGCCTCTGCCTCAGAGATGGTGCGGATTATCGACTCCATCAATAAATCGCAGGGCAAAGCCAATACCGGCGCCAAATCCGAGCCACGGGTGGTGGCAGATGACCGGACTAACTCGGTTATTGTCAGCGGTGACGTTAAAGCCCGTCAGCGCCTGATTAACCTGATCCAGCGCATGGATCAGGAGCTGGAAAGTAATGGCAACACCCGGGTGATCTTCCTGAATTACGCCAAAGCAGAAGACCTGGTTAAAGTGCTGCAGGGCGTGTCAGCCAGTATTCAGGCCGAGGAGCAGGGCAGCGGGCAAAGCCGCCGTTCCAGCTCTAACCGGGAAGTCAGCATTGACGCCCATGAAGATTCCAACGCGGTAGTGATCACGGCCGAACCGGACATGATGCGTTCACTGGAAGAAGTCATTCGCCAGCTGGATGTACGCCGTGCCCAGGTTCAGGTAGAAGCCATCATTGTGGAAGTCTTTGAAGGCGATGGCACCACCCTGGGCGTACAGTGGGTGTCAGAAGAAGGTGGTGGTACGCAGTTTACTAACGGGGTGGTCCCCGTGGGTGCCCTGGGCGTCGCCTTACGTCAGGCTGAAGATCGCGAAGTAAAACGCACGAATGTCACCGCCAACGGGGAAGTGGTGAATTCCACCGATACCGTGGAAGGGAACCTGACCCCGCTGGCCAACCTGCTGGGTGGCGCGAACGGACTAATAGCCGGGGTGATCCGCGACGGCTGGGGTGCCGTGGTCCAGGCCGTCAGCAGCGATACCAATTCGAATATCCTGGCCACGCCGCATCTGACCACCATGGATAACGAGGAAGCCTTTTTCATTGTCGGTCAGGAAGTGCCGATTATTACCGGCACCACCACCGGCGATAACAATTCCAACCCTTTCCAGACCGTGGAACGTC
>JBPEWW010000304.1:0-1630 GCA_052032275.1 Alteromonas sp.
ATGTCAGCCGTCTGAAAGGCGGTCTGCATCCAGGGCACATAAATAAACAGCAGCTGCAATACCAGCATGGTCGCCATGCCTATCCAAATCCAGTGATTGGAAAACAAACCTACCCGGAATACTGACACCCGCAGCGAGCGACAGTTAAACAGGTAAAATGCTTCGCCCACCACAAACATGGTGACCGCCACCGTACGCGCAGCCGTGTCACTGGTGCCCAGCATCAGCTCGTAGCGGTACAACCCAAACGCGGCCAGGGTGAGCAGGCAGGACACCAGCACAATGCGCATCAGCAGCACCCCGTCAAGCATCGGCGAGTTGGGAGCATGGGGCGGACGGGCCATAATACCCTGCTCTTTGGGCTCAAAGGCCAGCATCAGGCCCAGACAGACGGCCGTAGTCATATTGACCCACAGAATATGGACCGGCAGCAGGGGCAGGGCGACCCCCAGCAGCACGGCGGTCATGATCACCAGCGCTTCACCGCCGTTGGTGGGCAGCGTCCATACCATAAACTTCTTGAGGTTATCGTATACCCCGCGACCTTCTTCCACCGCCGCCGTCACCGAAGCGAAGTTGTCATCGGTGAGCATCATATCGGCGGCATCCCGGGCCACATCCGTGCCGGTTAGCGCCATGGCCACGCCGACGTCTGCCCGGCGCAGGGCCGGGGCGTCATTGACGCCATCGCCGGTCATCGCGACCACCTGGTTTTGCTTTTGCAAACTGGTTACCAGCGCGAGTTTATTCTCCGGACTGACCCGGGCGAATATTTTGCCGGTCAGCGCCGCATGATCCAGCTCAGCTTCGCTGTAGCTATCCAGCTGGGTACCTGTATGCGTGACGCCGTTTTCACCGGACTGGGTAATACCCAGGCTCTGCCCTATCACACTGGCGGTAATGGCGTGGTCGCCGGTGATCATTTTCACTTCGACACCCGCAGCGCGGCAATGTTTGACGGCTTCAATGGCTTCATCCCGGGGCGGATCGATCATGCCCTGCAAACCCACCAAAGTAAGTCCGCTATCAATGTCGCTGGTAGTCAGCTCGTGTTTATCCTGCGCCAGCTGCTTGCGGCCAAACGCCAGTACCCGTAACCCTTCCCGGGCTAACGATTCCGCCGCCGCAACCACCGCGTCCGCGGACAGTGAACCGTCATCAGGGAAGGTACAACGGGCGGTTACCGCTTCCACACTGCCTTTAACGTACGCACAGGTGCCGGCTTCATCGCGATGCAACGTCGCCATATACTTGGTTTCCGAGCGAAACGGAATCTCATCAATACGAACCGGCAGGGTGTCTTCGTTGATCCCGGCTTTGCGGGCCGAGGTTAACAGGGCCGCTTCCGTGGGATCGCCAATAATACTCCACACGCCGCCGGCCTCCTCCGGGGCATGCAGGCTGGCATCGTTGCACGCTGCGCCGGCAAGTAGCAGTTCATTCAGTTGCGCGTAGTCGTCCACGCTGATGGAATTGCCGTCTGCGGTGAACTTGCCGACAGGGGCATAGCCCGTGCCGCTGACGCGTGCCTGCTGGCCAGGGCACCACAAGGTGGTGACCGTCATTTCGTTTTTAGTGAGCGTGCCGGTTTTATCTGAGCAGATCACCGTGGTACTGCCGAGGGTTTCGA
>JBPEWW010000305.1:0-2782 GCA_052032275.1 Alteromonas sp.
CCCCGCACGGCACTGATTGACGACATGGTTACCAGATGCCCGGCATTCTGACGCCGAAAAATGGTCAGTGCCGCCTCACATTGCGCCAGTGCGGCAATAAAGTTAGTTTCGGCCGTTTGCAGGTTGGCGTGGAAATGCCCTGTGCCCACCGAGGCTCCTTTGCCCATGCCCGCGTTAACGATGATGCGATCGAGTGTACCGAACTCACCGGCAATGTCTTCGAAGGTGCTGAACACCGTTTCATGGTCGGTGACATCCAGCTCACGCACGGTCACGCGGATATTTGGATTTACGGCTTCGCATTCGCGCTTAACCGCCAGCAGGTTTTCAAGCCGTCGGGCACACAGGGCGAGATCATGGCCCTGCCTGGCAAATTCACGGGCCATCCCCGCGCCAAGCCCTGAGCTGGCCCCGGTAATCAGAATGCGCTTACGCATTATGATTTGTCCCAGACCAGTTGCTTAAAATGCTTGCGGCACATAGATTCATAGCGGTCGTTGCCGCCAATTTCCACCTGATCGCCGCTGGTGACGGCATGGCCATTTTCATCCAGGCGTACCACAAAGCTGGCTTTGCGCCCACAGTGACAGACCGTCTTCAATTCGGATAATTTGTCGGCCCAGGCTAACAAATAATGACTGCCTTCAAAGGTTTCCCCCAGAAAGTCGGTGCGCAGGCCATAAGCCAGTACCGGGATGTCTAGTTCATCCACCACTTCAATCAGCTGGCGTACCTGAACTTTCGTCAGAAACTGTGCCTCATCAATAAAGATGCAATCCAGTGGTTGTTTGCGGTGCTTATCGAATACCGCATCGAACAGGTTGTCAGTAGGGGTGTACAGGGACGCATCGGCCTGTAAGCCAATGCGTGAACTGACTTTCCCTTCGCCATAGCGGTTGTCGATAGCCGCCGTATAAATAACCACCTGCATGCCGCGTTCGCGGTAATTATAGGCAGATTGCAACAGGGAGGTAGATTTGCCGGCATTCATTGCCGAATAGTAAAAGTAAAGCTGTGCCATATTATTTTAATTATCAGTGTACCAGGCCACAAGCTCACGGGCGGGCATAGGCCGGGCGTAGTAAAATCCCTGCAGACAGTTAACACCCATGGCGCGTAACCGCACTGCGTCTTCTGCCGTCTCAATCCCCTCGGCGACGGTCAGGCAGTCAAACTCACTGGCAATCATGAGTGTTGCACGCACGATAGTATCACTGCCTTCTTCGAGTTTCTGCACAAACGCACGATCTATTTTAATGTGATCGAATTGCAGGCTGTGGAGTTGCCCGAGTGAAGAAAACCCGGTGCCGAAATCATCAATGGATATTTGGATATGGCGGGCTTTTATCGCCAGGATTTGTTTGAGTACGTGCCCGGTATTTTCTGCAAACACAGACTCGGTAATTTCCAGGTGCAGTTGCGCAGGGCTCAGGCCGCTGCCTTCCAGCACCCGATCCAGGGAGCGTATAAAGGTGTCATCCATAAGCTGGCTCACTGACACATTAACCGACACTGCCACATCATTGTCAAACTGCCACTGTGCGGCATCAATGCAAGCGCGGTGCAATACCCAGTTGCCAATATCGTGAATAAGACCCGTGCGCTCGGCGAGGGGAATAAATACGTCCGGCGGAATATTATCCCCTTTGAAATTCCAGCGCAGGAGCGCTTCGGCAGCCCACATGCGCTTGCCATCAGCATACATTATAGGCTGGTAATATAAGGTAAATTCGTTCTTCTCAATGGCATACCGCAGGCCGTCCCGCAGTGACTGTTCGTGGCGAAGTGCGGTGTAAATCCCTTCATTAAATACACCCACCGAACCCGGTCCCTTGCGCTTTTGCTCGTACATAGTGAGATCGGCTTCTTGGAGTAACGCCTGTGCAGTTTCACCGTGGTCAGGAAACAGCGCGATACCAATAGTGGCATCCAGGTTAATGTGGTTCTCGTCTAACGTAATAGGAATAGTAATGCCACTGCGTGCGGCATGGGCTACCGCCACGGCGGTGTTTTCGGTCGCGTAGGGCAGCAACAGGACAAACTCGTCACCGCCCCAGCGGGCAAGGTGATCCGCCTCGCAAAAGCGGGTCAGCCGTGATGCCACTTCCTGCAGTACCCGATCCCCCACCTGGTGGCCCAGACTGTCGTTGACCTGTTTAAAGCCATCCAAATCGATAAACAGCACCGCAATTTTATTATCCAGCTTACGGGCCTGTTTCAGGGTACTTTCCAAGTGACGCATAAAGCCGCTGCGATTCATTAGTGAGGTGAGCGGATCACGGTTGGAGAGCCGGTGGATATCGTCGGTACGCTTGAGTACCTCTTCTTCAAGATTGGCGTTCGCGTGATCCAGCTTTAAATTTGATTCTATGAGTTGTTGGTTAATACGGGCCACTTCCTGTCGCTCGGCGTGCATGTCTTCAAGCAGGGAGGCATTGCTGGCTTTGATAAGGAGTGCTTGTCTGAAGAAGTGATTGGCACGCAGTGCGTTAATGACGATAGCCACCCAAAAGCACAGTCCCAGGTAACCCAGTAATGACAGGTTGCTGGCACTGACCAGAATAGCCATTAAAGAAATGGGAAGCAGTAAAATGGAACAATAACTGATAACCAGAGGCCGCGAGGGGGACAAAACCGTCGTCGAGCCGGCCGCCATGGCCGACACGACCACCATCGTGCACGCCAGCTCCACCGTAGCCATATAATCAAACAGCAGCACACTGTAACCACTGAGCACCAGGCTGGTGGCCAGCGCGCCACCGGAAAACCGCATTAGAGGGTA
>JBPEWW010000306.1:0-18598 GCA_052032275.1 Alteromonas sp.
CCCCGATTTCAGATAATGAGATGGCGATCATGTCCGCCGCCATCGCCACCGCTTCGGCATGAAAATTTCCGCCAGACAGTATGTCTGCCGACTCGGCAAACACCAGTGGGTTATCTGAGACTCCGTTGGCTTCAGTCTGCAGGGTATCTGCGGCGAACCGCAACTGCTGTAAACACGCACCCAGCACCTGAGGCTGGCAACGCAGCGAATACGGGTCCTGCACCTTCTCACAGCCAGCATGGGAGTCGCCAATGACAGACTCTTCCAGCAAAGCGCGAAAGCCGCTGGCCATATCCTGCTGGGCACGATGCCCCCGGACCGCATGGATGCGATCATCAAACGGCACCCGCGAGCCCAGGGCTGCCTCCACACTTAACGCCCCGATAGCCATCGCACTATACAGAGCGTTTTCTGCATAAAATAGCCCCTCCAGTGCAAATGCGGTAGAGGCCTGTGTGCCGTTGAGAAGCGCCAGCCCTTCTTTAGGCGCCAACGCCACCGGTGTTAACCCGGCGCGCGCCAGTCCGTCTTTGGCGGCGCACACCTTGCCCTCTAACACGACCTCCCCTTCACCGAGTAATACGGCACTCATATGTGCCAGCGGCGCCAGGTCCCCTGAGGCACCCACCGAGCCTTTCTGGGGTATGGCAGGCCAGACCTGATGGTTATACAGCGTAATTAGCGCGTCGATCACTTCAGCACGGATCCCGGAGTAACCGCGCGCCAGTGAGTTGATTTTCAGCAGCATCATCAGGCGTACTGTGGAGGGTGACATGTATTCTCCGATGCCGGCGGCATGGGAGAGGACAATGCTGCGTTGCAGCAATTCTAATTCGTGCTCGGGAATGCGGGTGTTTGCCAGCAGGCCAAAGCCGGTATTGATGCCATAAACTGTACGTCCCGCCTTAAGCACGTCGGTAACGGTCTGTTCGGCACGGTGAATAGCCGGATAGGCATCATCAGCCAGCGATATCGGCTGATGCGCACGGAAACACTGCCGGCAATCATCCAGCGTCAGTGCGCCGGGGTGCAATATAAAACGCTCTGCCATATCAGACTCCTTTATCCAGCATAGGCAAATCCAGCTGATGTTGCGTGGCACACCGACGAGCAATGTCATAGCCCGCATCAGCATGACGCATCACCCCTGTGGCCGGGTCATTGTGCAACACCCGGGCTATCCGGGCGTCGGCGTCTTCACTGCCATCGCACACGATGACCATACCGGCATGCTGGCTGAAGCCCATTCCTACCCCACCGCCATGGTGTAACGACACCCAGGTAGCGCCTCCGGCAGTGTTTAACAGGGCATTTAAAAGCGGCCAGTCAGACACCGCGTCTGAACCATCCTGCATAGCTTCTGTTTCGCGGTTTGGCGAGGCCACAGAGCCAGAGTCCAGGTGGTCCCGGCCAATGACCACGGGGGCGCTTAATTCGCCATTGCGCACCATTTCGTTAAAGGCCAGCCCCAGCTTCTGGCGCTCGCCAAGGCCTACCCAGCAAATACGGGATGGCAGCCCCTGAAAAGCAATGCGTTCTTTGGCCATATCCAGCCAGTTATGCAGATGGTCGTTGTCGGGAATTAACTCCTTTACTTTAGCGTCAGTTTTATAAATATCTTCCGGATCGCCGGATAAGGCTACCCACCGGAACGGACCAATCCCTTCGCAAAACAGCGGGCGAATATAAGCAGGCACAAAGCCGGGAAAATCGAAAGCATCGGCCACCCCTTCTTCAAAAGCCATTTGTCGGATATTGTTGCCGTAATCCAGGGTGGCAGCGCCACGTTCCTGAAATTTCAGCATCGCGGCAACCTGCACGGCCATGGAGGCTTTTGCGGCACGGACCACTGCCTGGGGGTCAGACTTTCGCTGCGCGGCGGCCTTCTCCAGCGTCCATCCCGAGGGCAGATACCCGTTCAGCGGATCGTGTGCGCTGGTCTGGTCAGTCACTACATCCGGCATGATCCCTCTGTCCAGCAATGCCGGAAAAACCTCCGCGGCATTTCCTAACAGGCCGACGGAGACGGGGGTGCCACTGTGTTTGGCCGCGTCAAGAAACGCCAGGGCTTCGTCCACACTGGTGGCTTTTTTATCTACATAGCCGGTACGTAAACGGAAATCAATGCGGCTCTCGTCAACCTCGACTGCCAGCATCGAAAAGCCCGCCATGGTGGCTGCCAGTGGCTGCGCGCCCCCCATACCACCTAGTCCAGCGGTGAGGATCCAGCGTCCTTGGGTCTGCCCGTCGAAATGCGCTCTGGCAACGCTTCCAAAGGTCTCGTATGTACCCTGGACAATGCCCTGGGACCCAATATAAATCCAGGAGCCCGCTGTCATCTGGCCGTACATCATGAGCCCTTTCTTATCCAGCTCATTAAAATGATCCCAGTTGGCCCAGTGAGGCACCAGATTAGAGTTAGCGATGAGTACCCGGGGGGCATTGGTGTGGGTAGGAAAAACGCCCACAGGCTTACCGGACTGAATGAGCAGGGTTTCATCGTCTTTTAGCCGCGTGAGCACTTCCACGATTTTGTCGAAGCACGGCCAGTCGCGTGCGGCCCGTCCAATGCCTCCATAGACCACCAGGGATTCCGGGTGTTCTGCCACTTCCGCATCAAGGTTATTCATTAGCATTCTTAGCGGCGCTTCTGTTTGCCAGGATTGTGCGGTTAGCGAGGTACCCCGCGGTGCACGAATTTTACGATTGGGATCATCACGGTTCATAGAGAGTCCTCGTTCGGTGATTGGGTAAAGTTCAGGTGATCGCCCAGACGGTACCGGTCACCAGGATGGATAAGCGTTGCCACACTGATCACGCCCAGGTGGCTGAATGTGCGGCGGTGGATTTGCAGACACGGCATGGCCGGCGTTACCCCCAGAGCCTTAGCCTGGAGGGCAGACGGCAGCACGGCTTCAACCACGTGATCCGCCTCTGTCAGGGGTGCCTGCGCACTCAGGTACTGGTTAGGCGTGGTCTTAGAAAAATCCTGATGAATGTACTCAGGCACCCACCGGGGATTCACCCACCGGTATTCCAGCTGGACTGCGAGGTTATTATCGAAATGAATCAATTCTGTGTAGTACAGTGGCATCTGCCCCTCAACCCCCATCCATCGCACCACGCGGTGTTCCGCACGCCGGGTGTCATGGCACACCAACTGACTGTGGTGGCGATGGCCGCGGGCCCGGATCTCTTCCTGAATACCGCGCACTGTCAGCATGGATGCCATGGGGCGGCTGTCTGCTACAAATGTTCCCACGCCTTGGGTCCGGGCCAGGATACCTTCGGTCACCAGTTCGCTGATGGCTCTGCGCGCTGTCATGCGGCTTACCCCAAAGCGGCTGGCCAGTTGATTTTCCGATGCGACCTGTTCGCCTGGTTGTAAGCGTCCCGCAGCGATGTCATCCAATAGTGCTGACTTGATAGTAATAAATCGGGGTTGCATGTAGTAAGCCCGTATCTGAAGTTATGTAACTGTAACGTTAACGACTTGTATATACAAGTATAGGCACGTACACTGGACGGACTCTCTCGCGAGGAAGAATGTGATGGATAACCTCCTTATTAAAAACGCCAGAATTGCGTCAATGCAGACAACGGACTTGCCGTATGGCGAGTTGTCTGCCACCGATATTCGTATCCAAAATGGCATCATTACTGAGCTCGGCTGTGGATTAACCGCCACAGCCGGTGAATCTCTGCTGGATGCAGAGGGGAAATGGTGCCTGCCCGGACTGGTGGACTGCCATACACACCTCGTATACGCGGGAAACCGCTCTGATGAGTTCGCCCAACGGCTGACAGGTGTCAGCTATCAGCAAATCAGTCAACAGGGTGGCGGGATCAGCAGTACCGTAGGCGCCACCCGCAAAGCGTCCGCAGACATACTGCATGCAGAAGCGTTACGCCGTGTGCAGCGGCTGGTTGAGGAAGGCGTAACAACGGTGGAGATTAAATCCGGTTATGGCCTGGATCAGACCACCGAACTGCGTATGCTCGAGGTGGCCGGCAAGCTCGCTGAGACACTGGGAATTCAGATTCGGCGCACATTTTTAGGTGCCCATGCCCTGCCCCCGGGCGCTTCCACCACGGCGGATGACTATATTACATTCGTTTGTGACACGATGATCCCCTATGTCGCTCAACACGACCTGGCAGATGCTGTGGATGTATTTTGTGAAACCGTAGGCTTTTCACTTGCGCAAACCCAAAGGGTCTTCGAGGCCGCCAGACAGCACGGATTACCCGTTAAGGGCCACGTTGAACAACTCAGTAACAGCAACGGTGCAACACTGGCGGCCAGCTATAATGCCCTGTCGGTGGACCACGTTGAATACTTAGACCCGGCGGATATCCCTGCGCTGGCCACAGCAGGCACTGTCGCCGTTCTGCTGCCCGGCGCGTATTATTATCTGCAAGAGTCGCAGCGCCCGCCAGTAGCGGCACTGCGCGACGCAAACGTTCCCATGGCAGTGGCGACCGACTTTAACCCTGGCACCTCACCGGTGGCCTCCTTGCTGACCTGTGCCAATATGGCCTGTGTGCTGTTCGGCCTTACCGTCGAAGAAGCCTTGCGCGGCATTACCATCAACGGTGCCAGAGCACTGGGGTTGACGAATACCGGGCTTATCGCCGAGCACTACCGGGGCGATGTAACCTTGTGGGATATTCCTGACCCGTCAGCACTGGTGTATGAAATCAATGGCTACCGTCCTGAGGTGATTATCAGTGGGGGAAAATATGTCCGTTAGTTCACTGTGGCAAGGGCGCACCGACACCGAGGATGGTAAGGCAGGTCACCGCTGGCATCAGGTCGTATCGGCCGCGAGTGCTGACGCACCAGTGGCAGCAGGTGACATAGTGCTGGCCGGCTACCCTAATGATACCGGCGTCGCTGCCAATAAGGGGCGAGTGGGCGCAGCAGGCGGGCCCAATGCATTACGCCAGAGCCTGGCCAGTCTGCCGTGGCATCTGCCAGTTAAGCTCTATGATGCAGGTGACAGCAATATCAGTGCATGCCTGGCTGACACCCAGCAGCAATTCTCCTCACTGCTGTACCGCCACCTGCACCAGGGGGCACACGTTATCGGTCTTGGTGGCGGGCACGACATTGCCTGGGGGAGTTTTCAGGCGCTGAATAAGGCCGCCCCTGAACAGCGTATTGGTATAATTAACCTGGATGCGCATCTGGATCTGCGCCGGTTCGACAACGGGGCATCCTCAGGGAGTCCGTTCCGGCAGATCGCAGCCCATTGTCAGCATCAAAATAAACCGTTTAACTACGCGTGCCTGGGTATGAGCGAAGCGGCCAACACCACCGCCCTGCTGGACTACGCCAGCACGTCAGGCACCCTCACCCTTAACGATTTTGCGTTTACCGCGCAGCATGCTCTGACCACTGTGCTGCCCATGCTGGATACGGTGGATGAACTGTATGTGACTGTGTGTATGGACGTCTTCCCGGCCGCCGTCGCACCGGGAGTAAGTGCCCCCGCCGGGCTAGGTATCGCGCCGGCGGAAGCGGTGGTGTTTATCCGTCAGCTTGCAAAAGCGGTACACGCCAGACCCTTAACCTGGCGACTGAGCGATATTGCGGAGCTCAACCCGGTGTATGACAGTGATCACCGCACCGCGCGACTGGCCGCGCGAATGGTTTACGAACTCACTCAGGCAATGTATCACGCTACCCGCTGATCACGCTCAGCAAATAGCCGGCGCGCCGCATTTTTACCACTGCGGTAACCCATAGCCAGCTTCAGTTTATCCATGGTCAGGCGCTTTACTTTAAACCCGGTGTCCGGCGCCACCACCTGAATATGGCAATCGGCCGGTGGGTCGGTAAGAAACGCCAAGGTTTCATTATAACTCTCCGGGCGGCGTTTAAGCGCGTCAAGCAGGGCCGGTTGTGTACCATACAGAGTATCCAGTAACCAGCCAGCCTTGAGTCTGGGCTTAGCAAAGCCGAGCGGCTGGGAGAGGATTACGGTAATGTCTCTGGCACCCATCTCATAGGCCTGTTTCACCGGTATGGCATCGGCCACGCCACCGTCAGTATACCGGGTACCATCAATCACGGGTTGCTCCCGGTAGGCGGTAGGGATCGCACAGGAGGCCACCATTAACTCATCAATATTGTCGGCCGTCACCCGGGGATATTCACACTGTCCGGTTTCCACATTGGTGACCCCTACGTACAAAGGAATGTCACTTTTTGGCGACATTTTGCACTGGGGCAGTGCAGCTTTGCATTGCTGCCATAACCAGTGAACATCCGTCATATGGCCACCGCGGATAAACCGTAACGGACTAAAGAATTCCCGTTTAGTCGCATACTGGGTAATGATGGTTTTACTGAGCCCCGGGCTCCGGGTGACATAGGTAGCCAGGTTGGTTGCGCCTGCCGATACCCCCACTGCGAAGTCAAAGGGATAGTAATCGCGGAACATAAAGCTATCCAGCACGCCAGCGGCAAAGATCCCCCGCATTGCCCCGCCTTCCACTACTAATGCTCTTTTCATCATTCGCTCCTTAGCCATGATCTGCACTGGCTGACTACGCAGGACGCTAGCGTCCGGGTCAGCTGTGACATAAGTAGGGTAGCAAGAAGTGGTCCATCCAGTTTGGCGGCGGGCACTTTGATCCGCATCGCACTCTAGTCGAGGGTAAGACAGGCATTAAAAAAGCCGCTCAGATGAGCGGCTTTGGATAGATAAGACTGATTACTTTTCAGTTACTGTTAACGTGGGTGCCGAACCATCCGGCCCCTCAACTCTAAACTCATAGGTACCGGCTGATACGTCTATAAGTAAGTTATTGTTACTGGTGCTGATCATCTTCGGTGTTGACGGTGTCACCATGTTGCTGGGCGCACTATCCGGGTTGCCCAGGTTCACCGCAGCCCAGTCTTCTGAGGCTACCTTAAACTCCGTGGCTCCTGCGCTCAGGTCGATGTCTACGGTATACACGCCGCCGCCCTGGTACATGAACTCATTGTCGGTTCCCCAACCATTCATGCCACCACGCAGGTAAACCGGTGTATTACCCCAGAACTGTTCCTTGAACACCCGAATCTTAGGCTCTTCCAGGGTAGTCACATCGAAGATGAAGACATAACTTTCTTCACTGTCAATATTGATAAGCAGGTTGTTATCAGAAGGCGTCAGGAACGTATCCTGCCCCAGTTCTACCACCCGGTCAGCATCCTCACCAGACAGTGCCCCGAGATTAACGGTAGACCAGTCTTCCGACGCCACCTTAAACTCATAGGCCCCTTCGGCCATTGAGATAGAGGCAGAATACAGGCGGCCACCATCATACGTCAGCTCGTTGTCTGTGCCCCAGCCGTTCATACCACCACGCAGATAAACCGGTGTGCCCACGTACGGCTCTTCGTTTTCAACAGTCAGCACAGGTGCGTCTTTATCAGTAGCATCAATCGTGAACAGATAAGTGGCATCCACACTTGGCGTGAAGATTAGGTTATTGTTGCTGGCAGCCAACACCTTCTCTTCTGTCGCGATGACCTCTTGCGAGTCACCGTCGGCGGCACCAAAGTTTACTCCGGACGGATCGCCCCAGTCTTCTGCTGCAACTTTAAACTCGTAAGTTGTCTCTGCAGTCAGCTCAATGGCCACCTGGTAAACGCCTGCGCCACGGTACTCCATTGCATCGGTGACACCCCAGTCGTTCATCCCACCACGCACGTACACGGTAGTGTCGCCGTAAGGCACGACATCAGGTGCACCTGCTGTTGCATAGGCAGACAGGCCATAGCCCTGCGCGCCCATCTGTGGCTTCACGAAGACCGCCATGGTCATTGCCGGTACGGTGAAGGTTCCGTTACCTTCTTCGTCACCGCTGCCTTCTGTGAAATAGGCACCGCGTACCGTTGCGTCCACTGAGTTCATCTGCACCATATGCAGCTCGAAGCCGGTGGCCGTATTTACCGTAATGGACTTTTCTTCATAGCCGCTATTTACCACGACCATGATGGCATCATTCATGGGATCCAGGTCTTCCAGTACAACCTCAGAGTCAGGCGTAATGCCATCATCCAGTGACATGGCAATCAGGCCCTGTTGCTGACGGCTGCCCAGGTTATGGAAGCCTAAGCGATCGATAATGGCCTGTTGCGTAGTCAGTCTGAACAGCGGGCTCTCAGTCCGAATAGTCAAAAATTCGTTAAACACCGCTGAGGCAAACTCAATATCAGTCATGCTGGCAGCACGTTCTGGCGAGTAAATGAACTCACCCATTTCTTCCCAGCGAGCCTCATTGTCCTGCGCAGGCGGTAGCCCCACGTTCCAGTTATTGGTCTGGTAGGTAAAATCAACATAGTTGAACCAGTCGCCGGAGTCGTAACTGTTACGGTCCATCGACTTGGAGCGCAACATGTCACCGCCCATTTGCAAGAATGGAATGCCCTGCGACATCAGGGGAATACCAATCCCGATGTTCTGCGCACGTACCCGCTCTTCCAGGCTGATATCCATCGGCAACGTATAGTTGAACTGATCCCAGAGGGTCTCATTATCATGCTTTGACACGTAGTTAATGATATCGGCAGGATCCTGTGCGTAGCCGCCCAGGTTACTGGTGGTGCTGTCGGTACCGCCAGACGTTT
Organism: Alteromonas sp.; assembly: GCA_052032275.1. Classification (GTDB taxonomy): domain Bacteria; phylum Pseudomonadota; class Gammaproteobacteria; order Enterobacterales; family Alteromonadaceae; genus Alteromonas. Next base: position 8,627 of record JBPEWW010000306.1, read on the forward strand.
TCAGTACATAGTCTGTTAAAGTCCCCGCCATGCCCACTTTCACGCGATCCTGTGCGCTTAATGCAGCGTCACTGTCGGGGTTAAAAATTTCACCCTGACGGATGGCTTCACGAATGCGATCGTTGAAGGTACCAATTTCGGTACCGGCCATATTCAGCTGATTGGCCTGTTCATAGCCGCGATCAATTTTGGTCCAGCCTTCCCCGTAGAAGTAGTTGTCCGGATCGATAGCCTGCACGGCATCGCGTAAGCGCACCATGGTGTCGACAGTCGCCTGACTCATGATGTCAAAGCGGAACGCATCGAACTTATAGTGTTCAGCCCACATCACCAGTGAATCGTGCATGAACTTTTCCATCATGACGTTACGCGGCTCGGTATCATCACAGCAGGTTTCGCGCACAATGGCACCACTGTCCACTTCATAACGGTGATAGTAGCCGGGCACCACTTTGTCGAGCACCGATTTCGGAAAGACGCCGGAGGCATTGGTATGGTTGTACACCACATCCAGTGCGACCCGCAGACCCATCTCGTGCAGCGCCTGGTTCATGGCACGCATTTCAATAATCCGCTCTACCCCTTCCGCATTCGAGGCATAGCTGCCTTCCGGTGCGTTAAAGTGGTGTGGATCATAGCCCCAGTTGAACGTATCGACGCCGCGCAGGTCCGCGGTCAGCTGTTGCGCCTTCGCCGCTTCAGCCAGTGGATCGTAGCTGTTGTATACATCAATCAGTAGCGCGTCACTGCTTTCTTCTTCACAGACCGTCGCGTCACGATTTAACACACACAGCTCACCCACCGTGCTGTATAAGTCGATGGTATTGGCTGGGTTTTCATCAATGGTCGCAATGTCATTGGCAGGCAGCACGTGGAAGTAGTTCAGTCCGGCGTCTACCAGTTTTTGCAAATGCATCACCGGTGCCGTGCCTTCCTCGGTAAATGCCAGGTAATTACCGCGGTTGGCAGGCGAGGTTGACTCATCACGAGCACTGAAATCGCGGATGTGACCTTCATAAATCACAGCATCTTCCGGGTTCTGAATCGTTGGAATACTGTGATCATCCCAGCCTTCTGGCTTGAGATCCTCGTCGCTTAAATTCACAAACCGTGAAAAGCGGCCATTGGTGGTCAGCGACACTGAGTACGGGTCAGTGGTTTCCAGCGTTTCAATGGCGCCGGTTATTGGATGAAAAACAGTAATTTCATACCGGTATAAGGTACGATCTAAGTCCATACCGCCTTCGTACCGCCACACGCCAGATGCGTCATCACGCACCATGTCAAAGCTGCTGGCCAGGGTTTTGTTGTCGTTGTATGACATCAGACGCACGCTTTGCGCAGTCGGAGCCCACACGGCCGCGGTAATGCCACTGTCGGTGTAGACTGCACCCAGACTGGCTTCGTCAGCGTCCGCTTCACCACGCGTGTAAACCTGATCAATGGCGTTGGCCATTTGAATACCGGTGGCTGCCACTAAGGTGCCGTCAGCGTCATATCCACCTAACACCGCCTGGGTGGTCATGACTGTTTTAGCTTCTTCTAAGGTCCAGTCACCATACCAGGCAGACAGCTCAGACAGGTGTGGCGCAATGGCTGCCTGCTCGTCGGTCAGCTCGGCCATTTCCAGTTCTACCGCCGTGCCGTTAAGGCCCGACTCCAGTGACGTTTCCAAATCAGCCGTGGCAGAATAATGCAGTTTGACTGAATCAACACCGTCCGGGGTATTCCATAACAGCGTATTGGCATCCAGCCAGTGCGCGGCCAGCCCTTCGATATCCACAGGTTGCGGACCTAAAGAGATGATCGGAAACTCAAACACAGTCGGTTCACCGGAAAGGGTAAAGTTCATGCGGGTAAAGGTTTCGTCATCCTGGATCAGCGAGCCTTTAAAATCACCGCCACCGAGCTCTTTACCCGCATCATCTGTACCGATGTGGATAATGAAGTTGTGGCAGCTGCCATAGTCTTCTTTTAGCTCAAGTACCCAGTACGCACCGTAATTCGGATCGATACCCGTCGGCTGACGGCCATTGGCCCAGTCGGTATCGGCATCGGCATACGCATCACACTCGTCGTTGTTCCAGGTATGCAAACGCCAGCCATCATAGGCCGGATCGTTTGGCACATTGTCCGCATCAACAGAGCCGCGGTTGTAATAGAGTACTGCCTGGTTATCGCCTGGGAAGAATACCGGATCAGGCAGCGTTGGGTCGGCCCCTACCACGCACGCGTCATTTGTCTCATTTGGCACGGTGGGAGGATCACACTCAATAGGTGGCGGTGGCACACACTCAGTGCCGGTCTCATCGGGCACGTTAGGTGCATTACAGGTTAACAGGTCGTTGCTGCCTGACTCGACGTCAGAACCGCCACAGCCTGCCAGCACCAGGGTGGAGAGCATGAGACCAAACAGTCCCATCGCCCGGTTTCTGTTACACATAGGTTGTTGCTCCAATGTCATTCTTTGCGTTGGCGCACCCTCGTACGCACGATCGAATAGTCTTATTATTTTCATAGCGTGTACGATAGCCCCAGGAAGTACTGTGTGCCGAAGAACTGAATCGTCCCGGTTTGCTCTTCTGAGGAGAAGTAGCTTTTGGTTGGCTCATCAGTAAGGTTGTTAACCTGAAACAGCACGTTCATGTTGTCGTTTATTTCGTAAGATGCCTGATAGTCAATTACCAGCTCATCATCGAAATTCACTACCTGATCATTAATTGCGACCTGCTCAGAAACGAACGCATCACGATAACGACCCGACACACGGGTTTCGAATCCTTCGTATTCCCAGAACAGGGTCAGTGTCGCCACATTCTCAGACAGGCCTGGTAAGCGGCTTGAAAATACACCATCACTTAGCGTGCGCTGAATTTCGCTTTCTGTGTACGAGTAACTTGCGCTCACACCCAGCCCTGACCAGGCACCGGGTAACATGCTGTAAATCTGTGTGTAGGCCAGTTCGATACCACGAATATATCCGCCCTTGGCATTATTTATCGCGGTGTCATACCGCCCGTTTTCAGTGGGTACAGTGACAAACAGCGGGTCACCATTAGCATCCCGGGCCAGTTCCGGCTCCTGGCCTGAAAACTCGGCTTCCAGGAAAACCGGTACTTCAATTTCATCAGGCACAATAAAGCCGTTGGCTTCGAAGTCGTATGGCTCAATACCAATGTTTTCGATAAACGACTCAATGTCCTTATAGAAACCAGCCACAATCAGGGCGCCGTCGGTTTCATCGAAGTAGTACTCCCATGAAATGTCGTATTGCGTGGCATAAAACGGCTCCAGATAGGGGCTGTTTCGTGCTGACCCGTTAATTCTGGCGGTCGGTTGCGATAACGTCACCTCGCCGGAATCACGATCCATGGTCGCAGTGACTTCTTCAACCTGGGTAGACGCATTGGCCGCAAAGCGGTTAATGGGCGCCCGGCCCATGACTTTAGCCGCCGCCATACGTAACTGGGTGTTATCGGTCAAACCGAAGTTCAAGTTGATCGACGGCAGGACATCAGTAAATTCGTGGGTCAGAATTGTCGGACGGTAGAAGTTATTAATAAGACCGGCTTCGTCCATAATGTTCTGTGCACCGGCGGACGGATCACTGACCTCTACCGTGGTGCCACTTTCCGGATCGGTAACAAAACGGGTGGCGCGCTGTAACGTGGTTGAACGTTGCTTCGACTCGACATAACGCACGCCAACGTTACCGGTAACCCGCACATCACCAATTTCAGTGTCGAGGTTTGCCATCAGATACGCCGCATTGACCGTTTCAAACACATCGCCACTTTCCTGAATCGACCAGGCGGTCGACGGACCGGTACCCGGACCATTGATGACGCCGGCCGCACCCGGGCCCCAGGTTTGCTGAGGCTGAGGTACGCCATTCGGGAACCAGGCGTTAAGCGCGGCATTCAGGTCAATGGCCAGATAGCTGGGGAAATAATTGAAATCCCCGGACCAGTTCACCACATCGACCATGTCCTGGGTAAGACGTAGTGGCGGCTCACTACCCGAAAAGCCCCCATCGTTACCGTATTCGAATACCGAGCGATCATTATTGTACTCACGATCGGAGTAGCGGTAGCCAAACTCAAACGACGACACCAGTGGCAGAGACACCAGATACTGGAAGTCTCCTCGGTACGCGTGCAGTTCGTCTTCGTTTTCGAACGGATATATCCCGTATTTGCTTACCATGACCCGGTTGATGTCGGAGAAGGCGTCGGCCTGGTTAAAGGCGACGTCCGGCAAATTCAGGCCGTTGAGTAAATATGAGATCTGTACATTTTCATCGAAAGTCGGGCTAACAGCGTTGGCGTCTTCTGCGACCAACGACCATAATAAGCCATTGCGGAAATTACTCTCGGCTTTCGACAGCGAGACGTCAAATTGCGCAGACAGGTCATCGGTGATCTGCCAGTCAGCTTTGATGCCATAGCTTTCAACCTGGTCGAAATCCTGGTTATCATCATTCACCAGTTCAACCCGGGTAAAACTACTGTCAGTGCGGGTAAACGTACCGCCCACCACCGAATTATTCACGACCACGGGGTTGGTGATCCCGGCGTTAACGCCACCCAGTTTCACCCGGTAACCGCGGGCAAACGCTTCAGAGTCGAATTTGGAAATGAACGCATCAGCCTTTAACGTAAAGTCAGCGGTCGGTGCCCACTCAAGCGCGGCCATATAGCCATCACGGGTCTCTTCCCCGCCGCGGTGCTGAATTTCGAAGCCTTCACTGATCAGTTCGCACTCCACGCAGCCGGTAGGTGAACTTTGATTCTCGGTGTCGCCTTCTACACCGTCTACATCTACTTCTCCGTTATAGGCAAGGCCGACAAACTGAGTCGATACACTGGGCTGGAACAACCGGGCATAGCCCAGTGACACGCCCAGGGTGTCATCCATAAACTTACCCTGATACGAAAAGCTGATACGGTGCCCGTATTCTTCCGCATCCGGTATCTCACTGGCACGATCGTTGTACATGCCGCGTACGTTGGCACTGAATTTGTGCTGCTCTTCAATAGCCAGTGGGCTGGCCGTTTGTAACTCTACGGTTCCGGCAACCCCGCCTTCAATTAACGATGCTTTCGGCGACTTATACACCGCAGCTGAGTTGATCAGCTCTGAGGGGTACTGATCGAATTCGATGGCCCGGCTGCCGCTGGTGGACACCTGCTCCCGGCCGTTCAGTGTTGAAAATACAAAGTCACCGGACAAACCGCGAATATTAATTTCAGCTGCCTGCCCGCCGGTACGTACCGCAGAGATACCAGGCAAACGGGTCAGTGCATCAGCCATGGAGACATCCGGTAAGCCACCGAGATCATCCGCTGAAATCTGCTCAGTAACAGTATCGCTGAAGCGTTTCTGGTTGAGAGATTGAATAAGGCTGGTACTAAAACCACGTACCTCAATGCGCTCGATGACTTCCTCATCCGGCGGGGTTTCCTCCGGTTCGGCGTCCTGGGCGTAAACGGGTTGCGCGATGTACGCAAGCCCGCTCGCCATTAGCGCAGCCATAATGGTGCTGGGTTTAAACGTTTTCATGGGTGTCCCATTCCTTTGTTATGTAGCAAATGACAGACACACGTCGCCTGTCTTCGCCTATTATGGTTCAACTACAGATAGTAACGGTTAGTATGAAAAAGGAGCAATTATCTGCATACGTATTCAATAACATTTAACAACATTTTGTTTACATGCATAGCGTAGTGAGAATGTAAATAGCTGGCAAATAAAAATTATTTTCTGTTAACGGAATTATGCGCAGTGCTCCCCTGTCCCTGCGGCGTAAATGCAGTGTAAATAGCTGGCTTTCAATTCACAGGTAATGCGCCAGACATCTCGGATAGAACCATGCGCGACAGAGTTCGCTGAGACAAATAAAAAAGCCACTGCCCTAGCAGGCAGTGGCTTTTTACTTTCCAGGGGCGGCCGTCAGCCGCAGTCGTTCAAATTAGAACGAATAGTTAAAGCCTAACAGGTAGTTAGCACCGTATGACTGGTGCAGCGTTACCTGACGTGAATCAGTCCCGGCAGTCTGCACGTCCTCTTCGTCAGTCAGGTTCTGCGCCTGCAGGGTGACACGCAGCCCTTCCAGTGACTCAATTCCAGACTCACTGAAATCGTAACCAATTTGGGCATCCACAAACGTGCCGCCCTGGTTAGTGGCATCTGATAATGCCAGACTCAAACCACGGGTTTCAGTCAGGTAATCAGAACGTTTGGTAGCCGCAACCCGGATTTCAAAGCCCGCGTTTTCGTAGAAAACTGTCATGCTATAGTTCTCTTCGGACAGCCCTGGGATACGGGTTTCCGTTGTGCCCGGCGCCGCTTCTGCGTAGCCGTCAAGGAAGGTGGCACTGGCGAACATACCAAAGCCTTCAAGAGCGTCGTGAAGCATTTCACCAGGCACGCTACCCTGAATTTCCCAGCCACGTACAAACCCTTCATAACCATCGAGGGGTTTGGTCTTCTGTCCTTCAAACAGTACCGGTGCCTGACCGTCTGAAGTCTGGTGCAGACTCGGGATATAGTCGTCAGAGAAGTCAGAAAGAACGGCGTTATCACGGTGCCAGTTTTTGATGTCTTTAAAGAAGAACGACACTGCCACGTAACCGGTATCCGCGAAATAGTTTTCGTAGGCCAGGTCAATTTGATTTGATTCGTATGGCTTCAGCTCAGGGTTACCTGAACTACCACTCCATGGTCCGTTATCAATGTTGTCACTGAGGATCTGGTTGTCATTAAATGAGAACGTGACCTGAGTGTTTGGACGCAGGTCATCCATACGCGGACGTGACAGTACTTTTGCCAGGCCCAATCGCACAAACTGGTTATCTGCAATTTCAGCGCTCAGGTTAAGAGTAGGCAGAACGTCAGTATAATCGGCGCCACCAGACACTTCTGTCGCGTTAACAAAGCCTTGCTGGTTCAGTGATGTGCTAAAACCAAATGACTCTTGATCTGCTCGTACAACCTGCAGGCCCACATTACCGCGAATGAAGATCCCTTCATACTCAGTATCGATATCCAGCTTACCGTACAGGGTGGTAAGTTTTTCTTCTACGATATAAGTATCGCCAAGGCGGTCTGCCTGGACCAGCTCAGCAGCGGTGGCGTCGTAATAACCACTGTTATACAGGCCCAGTGCGTCATAGGCCAGAATGCCGTCGATGCCCACGAAATCCAGCGGCACTACGCCCAGTACGTCTGGAATTGCATCATCACCCGGATAGGTAGGCGCGGTCAGGTAAGCGCCGTTATTGTCTTTTGACTTCTCACGATCTGCATAAATTACACCCGCCTGGACGCCAGTGAAGATGCCCCAGTCCACGTAGCCTTCAACATCGAAACGCGTGGTAGTGAGGGTCTCTTCAAACTCTGGGTTGTTTACAAAGCCATCCTGAGCATCAGAGCCGATGATGGGTGCGCCCCAGGCTTGCGGGCCAGCCAGACGGATTAGACTTGGATCAGTCAGATCAACCGAGCCAAGCGTTGGGTGGTCTGAGTACATCACACCGGTGTCTGTCATAGTCCATGAACGCGCAGACAGTGGACGATTGTCCGTACCCGCACGGCCTACCCCTGAATAACTTTCTACATCGGTAATCAGCTTGTCGACCGAACCGGTAGAGACATCGGCAGTCGCCGTCCAGTTATCACTCAGGATGTATTCCACGTTCAGGCCGAAGGTTTTCAGGTCAGCTTCCTGACGACGAACATCATTGCGGATGACGCTGTAGAAGCCGTCATAATAACCCGAGGTCACCAGCCCATTTTCAACACCTGTGATGGTGTAAGCACCCGTACCCCACTCGGCGCCGCCTTCTTCAAGGCCGCGACGGGCATCGTCTTCTGTAAAATCGATATACAGACCATCAAACTGAACATTCAGACGATCATCCGGCGCCCACTGGATAACCGTGGCAATTGAGTCACGCTTCATCATCGCAGAACGGGCAAAACTGTCATGGCCGCCCAGGACCTTGGTACCTTCAGGCACCGTTACCCCTTCTGCAGCCTTGTCCGGGTTCGCATCGGCATAGCCCCAGCCACGGAACTGTTGTTCCTGACGCGGTGATTCCATAGTTGCAATAGTCAGTGCTACACCCAGGGTATCGTCGGCGAACTGGTCCACCATGTTGAATGACAAGCGATGGCCGTCATTGTCAAAATCAGGGTTTAAGGCATCTTCTTTGTTTTTTTCGTACGTCCCATTGATGGTCATGGTCTGCTCTGCAGTCAGCGGTTTGACTGTTTGCAGATCGATGCTGCCACCGATGTTTTGGGTCGTCATTCCGGCTTCAGGTGTCTTGTAAACCAGAATGTTAGAAATGATTTCTGTAGGATATAAATCGAACTCTACCCCACGGTTGTCACCCATACCTAACAGCTCACGGCCATTTAACGTGGTGCCAACATAGTTTTCGTTGAATCCGCGCACAGAGATACCGCTGGTCCGGCCGTTACGACGTTCGCCAGATACGCCTGGCAAGCGTGCCAGTGATTCAGCGATACTGGTATCAGGCAATTTACCGATGTCTTCTGCAGATAACGCCTCAACAATGGAGGTATTATCCATCTTTATAGCCTGAGCACGTTGCAGTGAGCCACGAATACCCGAGACCTGGATGACCTCAACCATGCTCTCATCGACCTGCTCGTTGTCTGCATCCTGGGCCAAGGCGGGCATTGCACCAAAAGCAACACCGCTGGAGATCAGCGCCGCTTTAATTAGATTCGGTTTAAATTGTGTCATAAGGAAGGTGTCCCTTTCAGTTAGTTAGATTGCCGTGTTTATTATTTTTATGACAATTGGGTGACATACTTATCGTCGACTGCATCCTATCCCCGCGCCGGGTTGCGCTCAATTCCCTGCATACGTATTCATCAAAATTAATATACACCTGGTTAACATTTGCGGGGCCTGTTTACATTTGATAAGCACCCGTTAACAATACTTAAGCTATTGTTTTTAATGACTTCTTCATAGAATTGTTAAAGTAATGCCTGACACACAGAGAATTTTCGTTAAGACAGGTGGTTTTACAAAGCATCGTCAGCAAAGCTGTTCTCTGGTGGCTAGATATCTTTAATAGTTCACGGGCTGGGATTATCAAAACGTGGGCTGACAGCCCGGGTACCGGTTACTGAGCGGTCAGAGAATAAAACGTTGCCAGCTTGCCAGCAAACGCGCAGTAACTGACAGGCATAAAAAAACCAGGCAGCTTACGCTGCCTGGTTTTAAGCACATCGGTAAGGGTGTAAGCCAGCTGACTTACGCTCCCTGGCGGACAATTACCAGCCGGTAACTTCGCGCAGGGCTTTACCAATTTCAGCCAAAGAGCGAACGGTTTTAACGCCTGCCGCTTCCAGCTCAGCAAATTTCTCATCAGCCGTTCCTTTACCACCGGCAATGATTGCACCTGCGTGGCCCATGCGTTTGCCTGGCGGTGCGGTAACACCTGCAATATAAGAAACCACCGGCTTAGTCACGTTCTCTTTAATGAACGCCGCAGCTTCTTCTTCCGCGGTACCGCCAATTTCACCAATCATAACGATGGCTTCAGTTTGCGGATCGTCCTGGAACATTTTCAGGATATCGATGAAGTTTGAACCCGGGATCGGGTCACCACCGATGCCGACGCAGGTTGACTGGCCGAAACCTTCGTCAGTTGTCTGCTTCACGGCTTCATAGGTCAGTGTACCTGAACGGGACACAATGCCCACTTTACCTGGTTTGTGGATATGACCAGGCATAATCCCAATCTTACACTCTCCCGGCGTAATCACACCCGGACAGTTAGGACCGATCATGCGGGCACCTTTCGCTGCAACATACTCTTTTACGTACAGCATATCCAGGGTTGGGATCCCTTCAGTGATACAGACCACCAGTTCGATGCCGGCGTCTACCGCTTCCACAATAGAATCTTTACAGAACGGCGCAGGCAC
>JBPEWW010000307.1:0-10841 GCA_052032275.1 Alteromonas sp.
CTTGGGCAGGTATCGCAGAACGTATCGCAGACCATTGACCTGTCGAAAGCCAGCTTTGCCACCCGTAAAGCCAGTACTGCGCAGATGCAAGCCCAGCTGGACACTATTGAAGATGCCGTCAATCAGAGTGAGTCGCTGGAGAACCTGAAAAGCCAGGCGCAGCAATACGTAAAAAACTTATCGGCTACCCTGTCCGAACAGGCCCAGGCCGACCAGGATGAACAACACGAGTTGCTGAAACTACTGGCTTCTATGCAGGGACAGCTAACCCGCCTGCAGAACCAGACCCAGTCATACCGTAAAAAACTGGCCGAGCAAATAGTTTCCAGCCAGACTGACTCGCTCACTCAGCTACCTAACCGACAGGCTTATAACGAGCGGGTGGAACGGGCGTTTGCGTTAATGGAGAACGGCGCGACCCAGCTGGCCCTGGCTGTGGCAGACATTGACTTTTTCAAGTCCATTAATGACCGGTTCGGGCATGCTGCAGGCGATAAAACATTGCAGGTGGTCAGTCGTCATCTTCGCAAAAATCTCGCCAAAGCGGACTTTATTGCGCGCTGGGGCGGGGAAGAATTTGTCATGCTGCTACCCGGTGTCAATGAGGGCGAACTGCAGGATAAACTGGAAACCCTGCGCGCCTCGCTGGCTGCTATGCCGTTTAAATTTAAACAGGAGAAAGTGACTATCTCCGCTTCATTTGGCGGGACCTGCCTGAGGCCGGGCGATACACCGGATGAGGCCTTTAACCGCGCCGATGCCAACCTTTATCAAGCTAAACGCAGCGGCCGCAATTGCGTGATCATTGATCAGGAAACGACGTTATGAAAAAAGTGCAGTTAAACCCGGTTGGGTGGATGAGTCAGCTATCGCAGGTTGAAGTTGCTCAGCTTCAGGACTCCACCCATAGTGATTTATACGAAATGTTTCGCAATTGCTGCCTGGCAGTGCTTAACAGCGGCGTCGATGAAGACAATTTTGAAGTATTGTTTGCGCCCTACGATGACTTCGACGTCAAACTTATTCGCCGGGAGCGGGGGGTAAAAATTGAACTGATTAACCCGCCGAAAGTGGCCTTCGTCGATGGCAAGCTGGTGCGGGGGGTACACGAGCACTTGTTCGCGGTCCTGCGCGACCTGTTATATATGGGCAATAAATACGCCTTTTTACATCAGACCACGCCAGTAGACGGTGCCAGCACCACCGATATGGTATTCGACATGCTGCGCCACGCCAAAGCGCTGGAAGGCAATGATGAACTCAATACCATTGTCTGCTGGGGAGGGCACTCCATTAACTTAAATGAGTACAAGTACACTAAGGAAGTGGGGTACCAGCTAGGCTTGCGGGAAATGAATATCTGTACCGGCTGTGGGCCCGGCGCGATGAAAGGCCCTATGAAGGGAGCCGCCATCGGGCATGCTAAACAGCGGTATAAAAAAGGTCGCTACATTGGGATCTCAGAGCCCAGTATCATTGCTGCGGAGCCACCCAATGCCATAGTCAATGAACTGATTATCATGCCCGACATTGAAAAGCGACTAGAAGCCTTTGTGCGCATAGCCCACGGCATCGTTATTTTCCCTGGCGGGGTGGGTACAGCGGAAGAGTTATTGTACCTGCTGGGTATACTGATGAATGAACGCAATGCCCAGCAACCTTTCCCGGTCATCCTCACCGGCCCGGCCGGCTCTGAAGGCTACTTTGAAGCTATCGACGAATTTGTGGGCGCGACCCTGGGCGAAGCGGCGCAGAGTAAATACCAAATCATCGTGGACGATCCGCCGGAAGTAGCCCGCACGCTGCGCGCTGACATGGAGAAAGTGAACAAGTACCGGCGCGCGATGGGCGATGCCTTCAGCTTCAACTGGTCGCTGAAAATTGATCCGCCCTTCCAGCGCCCCTTCGTACCTACCCACAAATCTATGGGTGCGCTGGCCCTCCATCAGGATCAGAGTGTGGCCGACCTGGCAGTGGTACTCCGCGAAGCATTTTCAGGGATTGTTGCCGGCAACGTGAAAGCAGAAGGGATCCGGCAGATTAAAGAGCATGGACCATTTAGCCTGACGGGCGACCCGGCGCTAATGACGCGTATCGACGGCTTGCTGAAATCATTTGTGGCGCAACAGCGCATGAAACTGCCTGGCAGTGAGTATCAGCCGTGTTACACCATTTCCCGTGGTAAATGACGTATCTGGTTACGTTTTAACATTCCTTATAGTGACGCTTTTACGGTACACTATAAGGAATAGCACGCAATAAGTGACGAAGGATGAACAGCAAGGTTATTCGGTTAATAGCGCTGGGAGCGGCGGCGTACGCGTTATTTGTATTTTTAGTGTTATCGTTTTACCCCGATAAGCCAGAGAATATGGACTGGCAGGATCGCGAAGAATACAACAAAGTGCAAATTACCAAGCTCAAACTGGGCAGCACCCGTGAAGAGGTGTTAGCACTGCTGGGTTCGCCAGATATTACCGAAGCCAAAATGGAGAACGGCACCACCATTCAGGTGATGTTTTATCGTACTCAGCACGTGCGTGCCGATGGCCTGACAACCCAGGACGAATGCACACCGCTGTTGTTTGAGAACGACCAGTTAATTGCGTGGGGAGAAGGAGCGTATCAAAGCTATCAACAGAGTTGATGCATGACAGCGCATCCCTTTGCCGCGGTAGCCGACACCCTGGCTACCGCTCAGCACCAGTTTGTTACCGCCCCGCAGGACCGTCTCCCGGAACTGTGTCTGCATACCGCAAAACAGATTATCGCAGCCTGCCGTACCTGCCCTGACGCCACCCTGGCGTTCGTGACGCTGACTGACAACCCGGGTACCGCATCGTTTACACTGCGTGCATGCACCACCGTAACCGCGCTGGGTATACTGCATCGAACCAACGAGCACACCCTGCAGCATTTACTGGCCGCCTTGGTGGCAGTGCATTTCAGCGCGGCTCAATCATTGCCGCAGGCGGCGGCGCGCTTCCAAAGCCTTGCTGTGTTTTGCCGCCGGCGGGGCTTACACGTATGGTCAGAGATGTTCGCGATAAGAAAAGCGCTGCTGCATCCCGATGGTGTGAAGCTGTTACAGCGGCGTCCTTTGTCACGCTGGCAACAACTGATATTGCTTGCCTCCTACCTGGCCCGTCACTTAGCCAATGCGCCTTTGCTGGCGAGTCTGAAGCCGTTGGCGGCCGCTCAGACCAGCACCGCGTACCAGGCCATCTTGCGTACCCTTGTTGCCAGCCTCGGCGATGTGTCACCCGGCAGGTGGGTGAATGCGGCGAATCAGCAGGCACTGGTTCTGGCAGTCAGTGGCAGCCACGCTGCCATTCAGTTACGCAGTGACATAGCTACAGAGGACAATGCCGGCCTGGCGGCGAATCATCAGTGGGTGCCCGTCACGTCGCTGCAGCCCTGGCCTGCGGCCCCCATGGCCTTTGACAAGTGGTGGCAGCATTATTGTGCCAGTCAGCCGGACAGGGATGCAGCCGGACCCGGCGTTTTTCCTGGGGTTTTCCCGGTAAATCGCCCGCCCGCCAGCCTGCTCAAAATAATTGATGCCTTACAGCTGCCCGATACTGATATCAGTGAGTTGAGCGTCATGGTAGAGCGTGAGCCGGTGTTTAGTCAGTTTCTGCGGCAAGCGGCCAGTAATGACAACCGACTGCAATTACCGGTGAGCAATGTGAAACAGGCTATTCTTACCTACGGGACAGAACGGGTGGGTGACATGCTCACCCAGCGGGCGCTATCGCAGCGCCTGACCCAGCATCAGTTTCCCCTGCTCGCACAGTGCCAGGCTTTGGCGGTGCTGGCCGCCGGTATTGCCGGGCTGTTATCCACCCATACGCGCACGCGCTTTACCAGTCAGTCTGCCGCGCTGGTCAGCAGTTTACTGTGCGCCCCGCTGTTTATGCTGCCCGGCCTGAAAGTAATGACAACTATGCCGTTCAGGCGCCAGACGGGGCTGCGAATGAACGACTGGTTTACGCTCACTGAAGCACAACAATGGCCGACTCTGGTCAGTGATCTGGCGCAGGGATGGCACCAGAGCCCCACCTGGCGGGCGCTATTACACCATGCCGGCAAACACCCCGACGACGTACCCCGGTCATTGCGCAAGGAACATGCCCTGCTGCTGATCGCGGTAATGTGGGCCAAACGCTGGCTGTATGCCCGCAGTGGCGACGCTGAGGAGGTGGCGGGTGCCATCACTGCCTCGCTGGCTGTCCTGTCGCTGCAACCGGAGGTGGAAAAGACTCTGCGCAATGAGCTGGCATCACAGCTGTTTTGTCCGTTGGTGAACTAACCCATCCGTACATTAAATTGGTCTGATCACTATCTCTCACTTGCGTGATCCTATAGAATACGCGGCATCTGGCCCGACACCTGCATTCGGGTAGCGCTGCAGCAGCGCGAAACACGACCCAATGCACTCATCCTGTCACGTAAGTGCCTGTACGGTATTACTTACCTGAGGCTTAATCGTGTTGCCAGACGACTATTACAGCATTTAACGAAAGAGTTAACAGATTATCAGAGGATCCCTCCACATGACTCAGCAACGCATTACTGTCATTCGCGGTGACGGCATTGGCCCAGACATTATTGACGCAACCACGAAAATTCTGGACAAGGTCGGTTGCGATTTTGCCTACGACTATGCCGATGCGGGCCTTATGGCACTGGAAAATCACGGTGAGTTACTGCCACAAGACACGCTGGATCTGATTGCCAAGAATAAGGTTGCCCTGAAAGGCCCCCTTACTACGCCGGTTGGCGAAGGCTTTACATCTATCAATGTGAGCCTGCGTAAGCAGTTTAAACTGTACGCAAACGTACGCCCGGTGCTGTCTTTTAAAGGCACCAAAGCGCGTTACGAAGACATTGATATTATCACCGTGCGTGAAAACACTCAGGGCATGTACTCAGGCCTGGGTCAGGTTGTCTCAGAAGACGGCAACGAAGCTGAAGCCCTGAGCAAAATAACCCGTGAAGGTGCGGAAGAAATTGTCACTTTCGCTTACGAATTAGCACGCCGTGAAGGCCGTAAGAAAGTAACCGCGGTCCACAAAGCGAATATCCTGAAGTCAACTTCAGGCCTGTTCCTGAAAGTGGCACGTGAAGTGGGTGAACGGTACCCGGATATCGAATCAGCAGAAATGATTGTGGACAATACCTGCATGCAGCTGGTCATGAACCCACATCAGTTCGACGTCATTGTCACGACTAACCTGTTCGGTGACATTCTGTCTGATCTGTGTGCCGGTCTGGTCGGTGGTCTGGGTATGGCGCCGGGTGCCAACATCGGCAAGGACTGCGCTATTTTTGAAGCGGTACATGGCTCTGCGCCGGATATTGCCGGCAAGAACCTGGCGAACCCTACGTCGGTGATCCTGGCCGCCATTCAGATGCTTGAGTACCTGAACATGGGTGACAAAGCCGAGAAGATCCGCAGCGCACTGAAAGACGTGATTGAAAGTGGTGATCGCACTACCCGTGACCTGGGTGGCGAAGCTGGGACCACGGAATTTACCCAGGCAATGCTGGACAGACTATAAGGCTGCACCAGCCTGCTAACAGAAAGGGCCCGCCGGGCCCTTTTTTTATTGCTGCCCCCGGGGCGGCCCCCCGTCAGGTAAAAAACTGGCCTAAACCCCGCCCTGCCGCCTCTGAAAGCTGGTATACACTCACTGATGTACAATGATGTACGCAACCCATTAAGGAACGATGATGAAAAAATATATGCCCTTGCTGCTGTTACTCAGTGCCGGAGCACTCTCGAGTTTACCGGCTCCGGCCCTGGCAGCAGCCGGCGACCAACAACAGATACAGTCAGCTAAACTGGATCTTAACAGTGCAACACTGGCTGAGCTCACCGCGCTGCCGGGTATTGGCGAGCGCAAAGCGCAGGCCATTATTGACTACCGGGAGGAAATGGGCCGTTTTGTAGAGGTCGAGCAGTTAACTGAGGTAAAAGGGATCGGCGAAAAACTACTGGCAAGACTGGCCACACAGCTGACGGTGCGGGAGCACTGAGCGCAGACAAAAAAAGGCTCCGGTTGGAGCCTTTTTATTAATGACCTACAGCGCGCCGATCAGCTCTGCAGGCTGGACAGGTACGCTTTGAATTCTTTGCCCAGGGTTGGGTGACGCAAGGCATATTCCACATTGGCCTTCATGTAACCCAGCTTACTGCCGCAATCATGGCTTTTGCCTTTCATATAATAGGCGTCTACCTGCTCCATCTTCATCAGGGAATCGATAGCATCAGTCAGCTGCACTTCACCGCCCGCTCCTGGCGGTGTGAACTCAAGTAGATCCCAGATTTTTTCAGACAACACATAGCGGCCAACGATGGCTAAATCTGATGGTGCGTCTTCCAGATCGGGTTTTTCAACCATGCCGTGAATTTTCGCTGACTCGCCCTGATTGATCTCGGCACCGTCTAAATCGGCGATACCAAATTTTGGCACATCTTCCTGCGGGACCTGCTCAACCATCACCTGGCTCACCCGGCTGGTGTTAAATTTGGCCACCATGTCAGCCAGATTGTCTTTTTTCGGGTTGCTGGCCACATCATCAATAATGACGTCAGGCAATACCACGGCGAAAGGAGCATCCCCGACCAGAGGGCGGGCACATAAAATAGCATGACCAAGGCCGTTGGCTACGCCCTGACGTACCTGCATAATTGTCACATCTTTAGGACAAATTGACTGCACTTCTTCCAGTAACTGGCGCTTCACCCGCTTTTCCAGCGTCGCCTCTAGTTCAAACGAAGTATCGAAATGGTTCTCGATGCTGTTTTTACTGGCATGAGTCACCAGAATAATTTCTTTTACGCCCGCTGCTACACACTCATTAACCACATATTGAATGAGCGGCTTGTCGACCACCGGTAACATTTCTTTCGGTATCGCTTTTGTTGCAGGCAACATGCGTGTGCCCAAACCGGCGACCGGTATAACGGCTTTCTTCACTTGACTCATAAGTTAGTGTCCTTGTACTGATAATCCACGACCAATTGCGTAATAATGCAATCCATATTCCATTATTCCCGCTGACCTGAACAGACGTCTGCCAGTACAGGCCTGCGATTTGGTCAGGCCTGCTATTTTAAAGTAGTTTACCGCGCGATCCACCCTTCTTTTTGTGTCGACGCCCAGCGACGGTGCAATTGCACCCTGACCGGGAAAGGCGGGTTGTCGTCCGGGCGTTCGTGCATCCACGTTGGCGGCACTAGTTTCCCGCCGCCAGCGAGGTTGGCCCGGTGATACCCGGATAGCCCCTGACGCAGACGCTGGCCGGCCGGCTAGTGTCTGACCCGCCCGGTCCTGCCCTTCAGTCCGTCGACCAGCCCTTTAATAAAGTAGCGTCCCCGCACCTTCCCTTCCGGGAAGCGCCAGCGGTTGACCGCCCACCTGACAGGCAGCGCAAGTAGGTGACGACACTTCCAGTAACCGGGCACATACGAGCGGCGGGATAACAACAGTATATTCCGAACCTGGTAATACAGCCTGACAGGCGACCCCTGTTTAAATGTCAGTCCCAGAATTTTGCGCCGGGCATCACCCTGTTTGTGCAGCATACCGACGTCCAGGGCCTGCATAACGGCGTAGCCTTTCTGGCGGGCACGCCAACACCATTCATGATCCACTCCATCAATAAACAGCGCTGACTCTTTCGGGCCTATTACCTGAAAGGCGGACAAAGGGATCAACATACCTGACGCTATGATCTGCTTCACCTCGGCCAAATTATTATGCACGGAAAGGGCCTTCTGTAGCCTGGGCCTGACCTGCTGATTGGAGAACTCACAAATCAGCATCGGCCCGACGGCGGCGACCTGCCTGCCACTGGCCGTAGCGTGCTCCAGGTGGTCAGCCAGACGCTTGACAATACTTGCCGTAATATTGCTGTCCTGATCAAGAATAAGCACCCGCTCGCAGCCCACTGAACCAACAAGCGTAATGCCCTTGTTCTGTGCCTCCGCAATCCCTACGTTGTCTGCCAGGTGCAGGTAACTGATATTCTCATCGACGGGGAACTGACTGGCCTGGGGCGAATTATCGACCAGCGCCACATGGTTAACAGCCTGCTGCAGCTCCTTCACCATGCTCAGCACATGGCTAACGTCGGGGTAATAAAGGATAATGACCGCGCCAATCATCAGTGCTTGATAATCCGATCCAGTAGGTGCCTGTCCAGCCGGTAGGCCATTTTCACCACTTTAGCAGGCATAAGACGCAAGCCTAACACTGCCGTGGCGTAGAAAAGATTCCAGGCAGTCAGGCGACGCAACTTTTTCATCGCATACAAGCGGGCGCGGTATTCGTTTAACGACTTGCTCAGGCCCCGGCGCTTGTAGAAATCGTTCACCCGGCGAAATTTTAGCAGGCGATCTTTCAGGTTGCGAAAGACAAACCCATTGGCCGCGAGGGTGACCCATAAGAAATAATCCTGGGTGTTTTTCAGCTCCCCCTGGTACAGATAGCCGGCCCGAAATACATCAAAGCGAATCACCACGGTCGGGTGGTTCAGGGTACAGCGGCGAGGAAGCAGGTAAGTTATCTGGCGGTGATTAGCCGGCATGACCCGCGCCCCCACATGGACGCCCTGTTCGTTAATTTCTTGCAGGGCAGATCCCAGCACCGCAATATTCTGATGCTTTTCCATGTAGCTTATCTGGCGTTCCAGCCGGTTGGCCACGCTGATATCATCTGCATCCATGCGGACAAAGTAACGGGGATTGAGCGCCTTCGCCCATTCGATGGCGTGGTTCATGCTGCTCGCCAGGCCCAGGTTACTGTCATTCTGGCCTATCACGATACGTGCATCGTCAAACGCCGCATCTTTTATTAAGTTCATCATTTTCACGGGAATTTCACCGTCAATCACGATGATAAAGACAAACTGCCGGTAAATCTGAGTTACGATACTCGTGATCGCTTCGCGAACCCACTCAACATTGTCACCATGATAAACACTCATCGCCACCACCGTGGGCGTGGTGCTATGCGGGAAGCGATTATGCAGAATGTTGAACTGGCTCGACAAACGGGGTTCCGGTATAAAGAGTATTTGGGTGGGAAAATACCAGAAAAAAGCGGTGAAAGCCCGAACTTATGCAGATCAGGCCCGAAGTGTCTATTTGCTGACCACCCGCTTGACGGCTCTGATCAGGGTCCAGATGTTCTGGATCACGAAGCTGTACACAACCAGCAACGCAATAAAGCCCCAGAACATAATGCTTTCCGGCACGGCAAAGACCTCGCCCAGCACACCGACCAGACAGTAACAGGCCCCAAGCACCAGGATAGCCGCTAACGACTGACGGGAACTGAGCCCCGCTCGCATGAATATGTTGTGCAGGTGTTTTCTGTCAGGCCTTAACATGGACTGCCCTTTTCGCGCCCGGCGATACATGATAGCGGCCATGTCCATCAGCGGCAGGCCAATCAGCCAGACCGCGGTGATCGGCCGAAACGCTGTGTCAGCACCCTGCGTATGATCCACCAGCAACCAGACAATGGTGAGCCCGACAAACATACTGCCGGCATCACCCATAAATATCTTATTACCTTTAAAGCCTTTCCAGCTCAGGTTGAAGGCAAGAAAAGGGACAATGGCCGCCATGATGATGAGTGGCTCCATCACCGCGCTGCCATTACCGGTGGCCAGTAGCAGCCCCACTACCGTCATTAATACCACCAGGCTCATGCCACCAGCCAGACCATCAATGCCGTCAATCATGTTAAATGCGTTCACCACCCCTACCACACAGACAATAGTAAAGAAGTAACCGCTGATACCGAGGAATACTTCACCAGAGCCCAGAATATCGCCCAGTGAGGTAATGTAATTCTGTGCGCTCCAGGCCATGATCGAGGCCACCCCAAACTGGCACATCAAGCGGCCTTTGGCACTCAGATCGAATCTGTCATCCAGCGCCCCCAACAGGACGATAAAGGCTGATGCCGTGAAGAATAAGGGGTTATTTTTCATCCACACATCGGTGGCGATACTGGCAACTAACACCGCCATAAAAATGGCCACACCACCGGTGAGCGGCACCATACCTGAGTGCTGCTTGCGCACGTTAGGCTGATCAACCAGCCCGAACTGATGGGCCAATGGAGTCATCACTACCAATAGCACCAGCGCCACGAAAAAGGCGGTGAACAGTGGCACAATTTGCAGATAATCAAACATAGCTACAGAGCTTCCCGGGACTGACTCGTCTTAAAGCGTTTATAACTTCCAATTGGCAAACAGCGCGGCTTGGGGGGAAATTCCATTTTGGAAATAGCGTCCTTCAGGGTTATATGAACGCCAACCCGTGCAATACGCGGCACGCGCTGGTATAAAAAATCCTGCATATAATAGTCAACTATCATCGGCGACACCACCCTTGCACTGTAAAAATATTACAAAACCCTGATCAAATTTTGTCTCACCGGCATCTGCCGTACAAAAATTCACCACACAAAGGTTTCATGCTTACTCTGGCATGTATTTGTCATGTATTGTGGTATCCTTACGCCAATTTGGGATATGGACATAACACAATGTTAAGTATGCGTTCTCATCTGCTCTGTGCAGCATTGACATTGCCCTGGCTGGCTGGCTGCGTTTCAGCACCCGCCAGCGTCGAAGCCGATGTACCCCTGGTGCATGCGTCTCTCGCTTATTCTCTGGACAGGGATGCAATTATCACGCCCACTGGTAAATTGGACACCGGTAATCGTGTGCAGCTGAACGGGCGCACGTATCAGGTTACAACTGCCTACGTCTCGGCCACCGGTACCGAATGCCGTACGCTGATGCTGGCCGCT
>JBPEWW010000308.1:0-13435 GCA_052032275.1 Alteromonas sp.
GCCCCGCGTCGCAGCGGTGACGTGGCAAGTTGCTACGCCGACCCGACCAAAGCCGCTACAGAGCTTAACTGGCACGCCGAGAAAACGCTGGAAGCCATGTGCGCCAGTACCTGGCACTGGCAGTCAAACAACCCGACCGGCTACCCTAAGTAATCCCGGTCAGTCACAACGAAAAAAGCACCGCGCGCGGTGCTTTTTTTATTGGCGCAGACCTGGCCTAAAGCAGGTTGCCACGGGTTTCAGGACGGGTTCCGGTTGCCGGGTACCCCTTAGCGGCCGGGCTCGTCCTGTTCGTCGTTTGCGCTGTCTTCTTCACTGTCGGGCTCGGTCTCATAGTCGCCCAGCATGGACTCAAACTCTTCAAAACTTTCCAGCTGCTCGTCGTCTAAGGCCTTATCGCCACTTTTACCATCGGTCACCCGAAATTCCAGATTCTCAAAGTACGCATTTTTAACGAAGGCATAATCATCAATCGCCTGTTCCAGCTGCTGCTCCTGCTCAATCAGCGCGGCGCGGCTCTCCAGCGCAGAGATAACGTAACGGGCAATGGCAAAGTTGCTGTTTAACACGGCCATGGGGTAATACATGCCATCCACCACATTCCCGCTGAAGCTGCGGGGGTCGCTTGGGCCCAGTGCAGGCAGCATTAAATACGGGCCCGTTTCTACGCCCCATACTCCCAGCACTTCACCAAACTCTTCTTCTTCTGCCTCAATGCCCATCCTGGTCGCCACATCAATGGTGCCAAAGACTCCCACTGTGGAATTCACCACAAACCGGGTCAGGCTGTCCATGCTTTTATCCACCTTGCCCTGAAACAGATTGTTGAAGAAGTTGGCCGGCTCCTGAATATTATTGGCCGCATTAACCAGCCCGGTGCGGGCAAACTGAGGCATCACGGTGACGTAACCGACAGTGATGGGCCGGATCAGGTAGGTGTCCAGCACCTCCCAGTTAAAGTCCCACATCAGCCGGTTAACCGGTTCCAGCGGATCCCGGGGGTCGCCTTGCTGATTAGCTTCTGCCGCCGCCTGTTGCTCAGCGTTTTGCGAGGCGCAGCCGCCCAGAAGAAGAACCGCAAGCAGCAGGCTGAACAGGGTCGCGCGATTGGGTGATATCACATGAGTTCCTTATCTATGATGAGAGTTAAAGCGTTACGTTTGCCGGTCTCGACGTCCACTACGGTCTGCCCTTGCAGTTCACCGGGGGCCGCAGCGACATCACCATCTGCGGACACCCGCGCAGTCACAATAGCCTGACTGAGCTGGGCCAGTGAGTAGCCTGGCATCATGGCATTATCCTCAGACAGGGTGACGGTAACAGGAAAAGATTGTAACGGCATTTTAATGACCGCTGCCGGCATCCGGTTTTCTGACTCAGCATCCTGGGCAAATACAATCAGGTAACCCTGCTGGGGGAGCGACGTGGTCAGTGCATCAGCCAACGAGACCGTCAGTTCAAAACCTGTTTGCGCGGCCTGCGGCGAAGATGCGGTGACCGGCGCTGCGTCCGCCGTGCGTTGCTCCAGCTCGGCCAGCCGTTGTTGCAGGCGCTGGCGCATATCGTTGTCGGCGGCCAGTTTGTCTTTGACCTGGTCAAAGTAGGTGCGGGTATTCACGGCGTCACCCAACTGGGCAGATGCCACCGCCATCATTAATGCCAGATTGTCGTTCGCCGGGTTGGCAACCAACAGCTGCCTGAGTTGCTGCTGTGCCTGCTGCAGGCGGGTTTCATCGCCGGTGGCCATGAGCGCCTGGGCATAGGTAATGCGGTACTGGCGATTGGCAGGCTGCAGTGCCATGGCTTTCTGTATCGCCTCCAGGGCCTGGGCGTCCTGACCCAGCGCCATCTGCAGGCGGCCAAGGTACATCCAGCCCTGGTCGTCGTCCGGGGCAGAACGTAAGCGGGTGCGAATAGCCAGCGCCAGATTGGCCACATCTTCTGAGGTAAAATCCTGCATATTGCCGCTGCGCAGCCGGTCACTTAATTCCCCTAACGAATTAATCGCCGCGTCGGCTCTGACCACCTGTTGCATCTGATTGGCGTGCCAGTACACCACCCCAGCGGCCACTACTGCCAGCACCCCACCGGCGATGAGTGGCAGGGTGGCTTTACCCTGCTTGGTGTGGCTAAAGTGGCTTTCGTCAACCAGCGCCAGTTTCAGTTCGTCGCTGGCCTGGCGTTTGTCATGCTCAGAAATAAGCCCTTCCCGGGCTTCCCGATCCAACTCCGCGAGGCGCTGGCGGACGATTTGCGTGTTGCTCAGACTGTCCTTTTTTGCGTGGTTGGCACGTTTAAGCCAGGGAAACGCGACTAATAAAATAACCAGTGTCAGCAGACCCGAGACCACCAGGTAAAACTCCGCCCAGCTCATTCTTGCTCCCGTTTTAGCATTTCATCTGCTTTGGCCAGCTTGGCCGCCATGTCTTCCGGGAGTTCCGGACGCCGGCGGCGCACGATAACCAGCACGGCTATACCCGCAAATAATACCGGCAGGGCCCATAGCCACAGCGTGGCGGCATTCACCGGTGGCTGATAATGCACGAAATCACCGTAGCGGGCCTTCATATAATCAATAATTTGCGCCTCAGACTGCCCCTGTCGCAGCAGGTTGTACACTTTGCGCCGCATGTCATGGGCAATCATGGCATCGCTGTCGGCGATATTCTGGTTCTGACACATCGGGCAGCGCAGCTCTTCTGTTAAGCGTAAAAATGCCGCCCGCTGGCTGGGATCCTCAAACACAAAATTATCTTCCGCAGCCATCACCGGCAGCGTCAGTAACAGTAATAACAGTAGCCTGCATTGATTTAGTATCATGGCTGCCCTGCCTGTTGCGTGTCGCGCTGCATGTCTGCGACCAGTTCGCGGTAGACCGGCCCCACCTTATTGTTCCAGACGCGTTCGTTGATATCGCCCACATGATGCAGGCGGATCACGCCGTGGTGATCAATCACAAAGTGCTCCGGTGCGCCGGTCACCCCCAAATCCAGCGAGGTATCGCGGTACACATCAAAAATATTGTAAGCGTAGGGATTACCAAACCGGGCCAGCATGCTGGTCACTTCCTGCTGCACCCGGCTGAGGGTTTTGGTGCCAAAATCCGGGTCCAGATCCTGATCGAAATACAGCCCGACAAACTTCACGCCCTGTTGCTGGCGAAGCTCGGTTAGATAGGGCATTTCCACCGCACAGGTCACACACCACACCCCCCACACATTGAGAATGGTCACCTCGCCTGCAAAGCTTTGCGCGGTATAGCTCACTTCCGGGTTCATTAAATCCGGCAGCTCAAATGCCGGCAGGGGCTTACCGGTCACCTGCGAATCGAGTGCCCGGGGGTCTGAAAACAAGCCCTGAAACAGGAACACCACCAACAGCATGAACAGCACCAGCGGAATCGCAACTAAAGGTAATTTTCTCATGGGTTTCCTCCGCTCGTTGCCGGGGTGAGTTTGCCGACTGCCTGCTTAAAGCGGGCGACTTTTGCCATGCGATAGCGGCGATCCGAGATTGAGCATACGCCGCCCAGGGCCATGATTGCTGCCCCACCCCAAATCCAAATCACAAAGGGCTTAATGTATATACGTACCGCCCAGGCACCATCATCCAGCGGCTCACCCAGCGCAATAAATAAATCACGAGTCAGGGTGGAATGAATGCCGGCTTCAGTCATTGGCATCCGCTGTACTGTGTACATGCGCTTTTCAGGTTCCAGATGCACGACTTTATTACCGTCACGGTAGACATCAAAAATACCCACGTCTGCGGTGTAGTTCGGCCCGTCCCGGCGCACCAGGTCGCTGAAAGTGAACTGGTAATCACCCAGCGTCACCGTCTCCCCGGTCTGCATACGCACATCCCGTTCTGTTTCGTAATTTGACACCAACGTAATCCCGATCAAGGTTACCGCAAATCCCACGTGCCCCAGGATCATGCCCCAGTGACTGGGAGTCAGCTGCCGGAGCCTGGTCACCAGTGACACGCTGTCATCCGGCACGGCGGAGATCCGCTGCAGTACTTCCTGTACTGACGAAACCAGGATCCAGAACGCCAGCACCAGCCCGAGCACCGCCAGGTACGTTGGCGCATCATAAGTCACATTCACCAGCACCCCGGCACTGATGGCCAGGCCAAAGGCGATCAGCAGCTGCTTTTTCATCGCCGCGGCTTGCTGCTGTTTCCAGCGCGTCAGGGGGCCAAGGCCTAAGGCCAGTACAAACGGCACAATTAGCAGAGTAAACATCTGATTAAAGAAGGGCGCGCCGACTGAAATGGAGCCCAGCCCCAGTTCTTTATGCACCAGCGGTAACAAGGTCCCCAATAGCACCACCAGCGTGGCCGCACACAGGAAAATATTGTTACCCATTAACAACACTTCCCGGGAGAACAGCTGATAACGGCCGGGCGAGCGCAGCTGTGAAGCTCGCAGGGCGAACAACACCAGCCCCAGCCCGGACAGCACCACCAGAATCCCCAGAATAAATAGCCCGCGGGTGGGATCGCTGGCAAACGAGTGCACCGACACGATGACCCCGGAGCGCACCAGGAAGGTGCCCAGCATACTCAGTGAAAAAGCGGCGATGGCCAATAGCACGGTCCACGACTTAAACACTTTGCGTTTTTCAGTCACCGCCAGCGAGTGCATGAGCGCGGTGCCCACCAGCCAGGGCATGAAGGAGGCGTTTTCCACCGGATCCCAGAACCACCAGCCACCCCAGCCCAGCTCGTAGTATGCCCACCAGCTGCCCAGCGCAATGCCCACCGTGAGAAATGCCCACGCAGCAATCACCCAGGGCCGCGACCAGCGTGCCCAGGTGGAGTCCAGCTGGCCGGAAATCAATGCTGATATTGCGAACGCAAAAGCCACCGAAAATCCTACGTAGCCCATGTACAGCATGGGCGGATGGATAATCATGCCAAAGTCCTGCAGCAAGGGGTTCAGATCGCGGCCATCCACCGGAAAGAACGGCAGCATGCTGTCGAAGGGATTGGAAGTAAGCAGCATGAACAGGTAAAACCCGATACACACCATGCCCAGCACGGACAACACCCTGGCTACCATGGCCAGCGGAATGCCACGGCTGAATATCGCCACCGCCACGGTCCAGACTGACAGCATCAGTACCCACAACAGGAACGAGCCTTCATGGCCGCCCCACACTGCGGTTACCTTGTAGTAAAGCGGGAGTTTGCTGTTTGAATGCTGAGCCACGTAGGCCACCGAGAAATCATCAACCACAAAGGCATAAGTCAGACATCCGTAGGCAATCGCGGTAAAGATAAACAGCCCGATGGCCAGCGGCTTGGCCGTTGCCATCAGCGTATCATGCTGTCGCTGCGCGCCCCATAACGGGTACACGGCCAGCAGGATTGACAGAACGAAAGCCAGGGTAAGTGCAATATTGCCTAGCTCAGGGATCACGGCTGTCCTCCCGTATTGTCAGGCTTTACATGGCGGATCCCTTTCATTTTCTCGGCCAGCTCCGGCGGCATATATTCTTCATCATGCTTAGCCAGCACTTCCTGGGCTTTAATGGCATTTTGCGATACCAGCACCCCGGTGGCGACAATGCCCTGCCCTTCACGGAACAGATCCGGCAATATGCCGGTGTAGGTCACCGTGACTGCGGGCCCGGTGTCGACCAGATCAAAGCTCACCGCCAGCGACTTGCTGTCACGGGAGACCGTACCGGGTACCACCATGCCACCTATGCGCAGGCGCTGCCCTATCTGTGGTTTTTGGCCGTTTTTGCCTTCGATAATTTCAGACGGGGTATAAAACAAATCAATACTGTCATTTAACGCATACAGCATCAGACCAATGGCACCTGCCACCAGCAAAGCGACTGCACCGACCACGGCCAGCCTTTGTTTTCTTCTGGGGTTCATGAATACAACTCTCTACACCAACTGGTTATTCTGTGGTTTGTACCACGTTTTCGCCGGTACGTTGTCTTGCTTTTTTTATACGTGCCTGCCGGGCTGACTCAGCCAGCACCCGACGCAGTAATTTTTTGTGATTGTAATGACTGGCCGTGGCCAAAATTAGCATGGCCAGCGCCGTGACACCAAATGACAGCCACACATACAACCCGTAGCCACCCATATTCAGAAAGGCCGCAAAGCTTTCAAACTGCATGACGGTCTCCTTCGGCCTGCGCTGCCATGGCTTTCACCCACGGACGCTGCATTTCCCGCAGAATAATTTCATTACGCATGCGCATCACGGTCACGGCCGCAATAAACAAGGCAAAGCCCAGTAAATTCAGTAGCAACGGCCACAACATTTCCGGCGCAATGGACGGTTTGTCAAACTTGCTGATTGTGGCGCCCTGATGCAGCGTATTCCACCATTCAACTGAGTAATGAATAATCGGTACATTCACCACCCCGACCAGCGCCATGACACCGGCCGCCTTGCCACCCTGCAGCTTGTCATCGAACGCGCCATACAAAGCGATAACGCCAAGGTACAAAAACAGCAAAATTAATTCCGAGGTGAGCCGGGCATCCCATACCCACCACGCGCCCCACATGGGCTTTCCCCAGGCCGCACCGGTGAACAACGCTATGAAGGTCATCACCGCGCCCACCGGGGCCATGGCAATCATGGCCATAAACGCGGTACGCCACTGCCAGACCAGTCCCACCAGCGCAGCGACAGCCATGGCCACGTAAGTGCTCATAGACAAAATGGCGGATGGCACATGAATATAAATAATCCGGAACGAATCGCCTTGCTGGTAATCCTGCGGCGCAAACGCTAACCCCCATACGGTGCCCACGGCCAGACATAGTAACGCCCCCGCCCAGAACCAGGGCTGCAGGGTTTGACATAACTGGTAAGCACGCTCGGTTTTAGCGTAGGGATGTAACCACTTCCACATCAGTTCTGACTCACTCTCAGCGAATACGCGATGGCAAACGGACAGACCGCGATCGCCAACAACAACATGGCGCCTATGATAGCAAGTTGTGGCAAATAAGGTAATTGCAGGGCCGCAGAATCCACCGCAGAGGTGGCAAAAATCAGCAACGGAATAAACACCGGAATTAACAACAGTGCCAGCAGGATCCCGCCGCGCTGGACGCCCACCGTGAGCCCTACCGCAATGGCACCGACCAGCGACAGCAGCGGTGTGCCCAGCAACAGCGTGACGACGAGCGCCACATACATGTCCAGCGTCAGGTTAAGGAACATAGCCAGTAACGGGGACATGATCAGTAGTGGCCCGGTGCTGACTAACCAGTGGGTCAGCACTTTAATTGCTGCTATCAAGGATACCGGCAGGCCACAGAGCATTAGCTGCTCCAGGCTACCGTCCTGAAAGTCTTCTCTGAACAGTCGCTCCATCCCCAGCAGGGAGGACAGGATGGCGGCAATCCAGATAACCCCCGGACCTATTCGCTGTAAGGTTTCCGGACCGGGGCCAATCCCCAGCGGGAACAGGGTGACCACCATAAGCATAAACATCAGGGGCTGGACAAGTTCAGCGCGATGTTGAAAGGCCAGTGCCAGTTCGCGTTTTAACACGCCGCGGTAGAGGGCTCTCAAAAACGGTACTCCAAATCATAACAATGGTGCGTGCCCGCCCTGGCGCTTAACGGCTGATGGGAGGTGGTGATAATGGCACCGCCTTCATCAACATGTTGTTTAAAAGCTGATTCCAGCAAGGCCACGCCTGACACATCCAACGCGGTGAACGGCTCATCGAGCACCCAGAACCGGGCTGGCTTAAGCCATAACCTGGCGAGCGCGACGCGACGCTGTTGGCCCGCGGATAACATGGCCACCGGAATATCTTCCAGTCCTGTTACGCCGACAGTGTCCAGGACGTTCACTATTTGGTGGCGGGTCGTCGTTACCCGGTGTTGTGCGCACCAGTAGCTCAGGTTGTCCAGCGCGCTCAGCGCACTGCTAAGGCCGCTTTTGTGCCCCAGATAGATACTTTGCTGGTAAAACGGTGAGTCGCTGCGCTGCACCGGCACGCTGTCAAAGGTGACGGTGCCCGCCTCAGGGCGGCTCAGGCCAGTCAGTATTCGTAACAGGCTGGTTTTGCCGGCGCCATTCGGGCCCCGCAGGTACATTAACTCGCCGGCCTGCAACTGCAGGTTTAAATTGTCAAACAGAACGCGGTCGCGCTTGATACAGGTAAGCGACGTCGCTACAAGCCCAGTCAAACCGGCACCTTCCAGGTCAAAAAAATTGCCGGTAAGTCTACCATACCCAGCTGACTTCGCATCCTTCCTGCATTAGCGAATTTTCACAAAGTGTGATTTACTGCCTACAGCCGCAACGGGCGAAGCTCAATCACCCATAGCCATTGCCGATAACAGCATATGAATATTCAGATCCCCGACATTGCCGGTCTTTCCTCGTCCAGGCAGGGTGTCGCCGCCCTCACCAACGACAAACTGGCACAAGCGGCCAGCCTGGCGACGGCAGCAAAAATTACGCTGGCCCGGTTACCGGAGCATGTTTTGCGGATTGGTGTGCCGGCGGCCGGCCCGTCGGCGACCCTGCAGGCAAAAGCGCCCGCCACGCTGCGGTTGCCTGACACTGCATACCTTGCCAGAACGTCGCAACAACCCGCCACCGGGGTGGTACTCAGTCAGCAGCAAACCCAGACCGAGCAGGCCCTGTCACCCAAACTGGAAGCCGCGCTCACCCGCCATGTCACCAGGGCTGTATCGGCACAGCCCGCCACCCAGTTCAGCGTGGCCACCAAAGTAGCAGATGTGTCACCGGGTGCGGTGGAGTTACAGGTGCGCGGCGACAACCGGGCGTCCGCCCTGCGCCTGCCACTGAACGACATCAGTCATGCACTGAAGGCGGGTGACAATGTGACAGTGAAAGCCAGTATCAACGGTAAAGGTCACTGGTCGTTGACGCTTACCCCCGAGCAACCCCGCCCTGGCAGTGGACAACCGGCAGCGTCGCAGGTGATTAATGTCAAACCGTCTGCGGTCAGCCCGCCCGTGATAGAGGCGGTGGTGAATGCCCGCCTGCACCAGCAGGGGCTGATTGTCACTGCCAGAGACAGTGCAGTGCCACCGCCTGCGCTAAAAGCGCTGCTAAATCCGGCCCCGGTTCCTGCCTTGGGTAGCCCGGCCGTGGCCACGGCCAGCAATATTCATATCCATCAAACCACCGCGACAGCATCGCGCATACAGTTACACCCGCTGGCCAGAATCCCGTTGCCTGCCGCAGTCAGCACTGATTCCAGTATTCCCACGCTGTCCAAAGCGGCCCTGCCAGATACCGTACTGGCTAAGCTGCCCGGGTTAGCGCCTGTCGGCGATGTCGCCCAGTCCGCGCAGCAGAGCACTGCCATTGGCGGAGCAACACCGGGGTCGTCGGCGCAACTCACCCTGTCAGGGGCAGAACAGCGTCAGGTTCACCAGCAGATCATTGATTTATCCAGACAGCTGCTGAAAGACACAGGCTCTACACGGGACGCCCTGATGCTACTCATGCAAACCTTAAAAACCGCCCAGGCCAGTGTCAGTTCGGCGAGTCAGCCTGGGGTAACCAGGCTGCTGTCGGCGCTGGATACCTTATCACCCATGCCACCACTGCGGGGCCAGGGTGAGGCGGAAGGTAATAAAGAAAACACGGGCCAGTTACCCGCTCCTCCTCGTAGCCCGCTGCCACAGCAGCTGCAGGCATTGCTGGCGTCCCCGGCCCTGCCGCTCACCCCGAGCCAGCTAGTCAATCCCGCCGCCTCGGGCGGCATGGTAGCCGGCCTGGTCGCACTGTTGCACGTCACCCTGGCCGGGCGCGCCATTAATCGCCAGCCGGGTTTGCAGACCCAGGCCGATGCGCCTGATCAACTGCTGCATAAACTGACTGGCGGCGCCCCGGGTAAACCTGCTGGCGGCCGGGTCAGTCAGGAACTGGCGCAGTTTGAGAGTCGCAATCCGTTTATTCAACAAATAAAGACCCTGCTGGCTAATCATCAACAGCACAAGCTTGCCCAGGCGGACAGCCGCTTGCAGGGCCAGGAGAGTTTGTTTTACGTGTTACCCGTAACAGCGGATAAGGCTGCGCCGCCGGAAATTCTGATCCGGCCGGAAGAACGGGGCAGTCAGGGGCCGGGCAAAGCGGATGGCAAGGGTAAGCTGTGGAATGTGACCATGAAGCTGGACATAGGTGAGCAGGGCGAATTACTGGCAAAGTCGCGCATTGACAACGAAATCATTACCCTGGACCTATATACCTCCACCGACATGCTACTGGCCAGTGTGCTGGACACCTTACCTTACCTTAAGCGCAGGCTGACCGAGTTGGGCCTGGAGGTAGCCGGCACCAGTTGTCAGCGCGGCAAAATTCCGGCCACGCTCAATGAGCGGCCCTATCACATTTTTGAGACCCAGGCATGAAATCAAAAATTAAACGCGCCATTGGCCTGAAATATAACGCCAGTGATAAAAAGGACGCCCCGAAAGTTATCTCGAAAGGCTATGGTGAGCTGGCCGAGGCCATCATCAGTGCCGCCGAAGAGGCCGGGGTGCTGGTGCACGAGGATCCCTACCTCAGCGAGGTGCTGGCCACATTGGACCTGGGTCAGGAAATTCCTGAGTCCTTGTACTTTGTGATCGCCGAATTACTGGCTTATTCCTATGTGTTGCAGGGGGAAGTCCCGGCAGGCTGGGAACAACACCTGCCGGGGATGACGCACAAGGTATAGCCTGCCGCTTCGCGGCAGGCTACAGGGGTTAGCGGAATAACACCTTTTCTTTGTTGAACCAGTAAACACTGAAGGCAATCAGCGCGCCGGCTATCACTGCCGTCGAGGTGAAAATACCGAACAGGGCATAGTAGTCCATGGTACCTTTGATCAACTCCTTCATGGCCAGCGCCACATTGGTGAGGGGTACCCAAACCCAGGCGCCTTTGAGCTCAATGCCGGGCATCATCGCAATCAACACCGGAAAGATAATCACCATCACCAGGCCCCCCATGTAACTCTGGGCTTCCTTAAAAGAACGGGCGTAAATAGACAAGGTGAGGAGCAGCGAGGCAAAAATTGCTACCACCGGCACCAGCATAAAGAACACCAGTGCAAAGTCTGCCAGCCCAATCATGGCCATCATCTCGGCAACAAACTCCACCGCCATCCCCCGGGAAATGACCAGCCCCCATAGTGCCATACTGGAGACGGTGATCAGCGCCGAGATCACGCCCGCCAGGGCAATCGCGAAGAATTTACCCAACACCAGGTGATGGCGGGGCATGGGCGAAATCAGCAATGTCTCCAGTGTACCGCGCTCCTTTTCCCCGGCTCCCATGTCCGATGCCGGGGCCATGGCGCCCTGCAAACACAAAAAGAACAGGAAGTAAGGCAGCATTGCACCTATCCGTTCGCCCCACACTTCCCGCTCATCAGCCACATTTTCCCGGCTGATAACCAGTGGCTGCATAAGCGCGTCCTGCTGGTCTTCAGACAATGATAAGGTAGTAAATGCCTGGGCCTGGTATTCGTCTGACAACACCCTTACGATCTCTTCAACGCGCCCAAAGACTTTATTAAGCCCCGCATCGTTAAAGTACAGTTTGAGGGTATGCTGGCCTGAGGTTAATACATCGGTGTTGTAGCTCTCGGGTATTTCTAGCACAAAGTCGAGTTCATCGGCGTTAATCAGGGCCGCGTAATCGGCCTGGGCGTCGATATCCACGCGCGCAAATTTGCCAGGCGCGGCCTGCAGTGCCTGCTGCAGATCAGGGGCGAATTGCTCCCCCACAATGGCATACTTCAGCACTTTGTTTTCCGCGTCACTCACTGCACTGGTGGTAAAAAATATGGTCGCGCCCAGGATCAGCGGAAACACCAGCAGCGGCAGGGCGATCATAAAGATCAGGGTTTTCCGGTCCCGTAACAGTTCGGTAAATTCCTTTTTAAAGATTAACCACATTGCTGTGCTCCTCCTTGGTGCCGTTGAGGGTGTGCAGGAAACTCTGATGCATGTGTCCGCCCGATAAACCGGCAAACTCGGCGGTGGTGCCATTAAACACCGTTTCGCCCAGATTAATGACCACAACCCGGTCGCACAGGGCTTGTACCTCATCCAGGTGGTGGGTGGAAAATATCACCGGCGTGCCCTGGGCCTTTAAGCGTTCAATAAAACTGATCACCGTGGCCGTGGCCATGATATCCAGACCGGTAGTGGGCTCATCCAGAATCACCAGCTCAGGGTCGTGGATTACCGCGCGGGCAATGGAAACCTTCTGCTTCATGCCGGACGAAAAGTTCTCCGCACGGCGATCTAAAAAGCTGTGCATGTCCAGTAACTCTGCCATTTCAGCAATTTTTTCCTCGATGCGCGCCTTGCTCAGGCCATGCAGCTGACCAAAGTAGGCGATATTTTCCCGTCCTGATAAGCGGCCGTACAACCCGGTGGAACTGGACAGAAACCCGATTTTTTTGCGGGCCAGCACCGGATCTTTAAGCACATCAATGCCATTAATTTGGACGTGCCCTTGCTCCGGTTTGAGCGCCGTGGACAGAATTCTCAGGGTGGTGGTTTTACCGGCCCCGTTGGGCCCCAGTAAGCCCACGACCTCGCCCTTGTCACACTGGAAACTCACGTCTTTCACGGAATGAAAGAACCGCCCTTTTAAACGCGGATCCTTTTTCTCCTGCTCGCTGAGCTTTTTCGGCGACTCAACGGCAAACTTCTTCGCAAGATGCGAAATATCAATCATTCTGGCTCCCTCTCATGATTTTTTGTTTTAACAGTCAGGCGCTACATGTTATTCGTGTTATAGGGTAGTTCACCGGCTGGCGGGAGAGTACTCCCACGCTGACAAACTGTACGCCTTATCCGGCATTTTTGGTACAGTGGTTTTGTTAATAAATGTGTTAGGAAATAACATGGAAGGTCGCACTTTCTGGTTCGTTGTCATGCTGCTGGCACTCACGGCCTGCAGTACCACCACTGTGCATGTTAACACCCGCTATCTGGATGAACAGCAGGTCGCCGACGTCACACGTAAACTTCGCCAGGCGCAGTTTAAGGTTAAAACCAACGCCCATCCGTACCCGGCCGGTGTGTACAGTACCACCGTGTTGTATTCGCCCCTGCTGCAAGACAGAGACGCGGTATTCCGGCTGGAGTCGGCAATGAGTGAAGACTGGCCTGTCAGCCACATTCGTGCCCTGCAGATGAGTAACCACTGGTATTCAAGAAGTTCTATCGGCCTGTACATTGTCCCTGAGGATATCAACCCGCAATCAGGACTCAGTGCAGCAGATTTGTCGCAGGCTTACCGCATTGCCGGTTGCACTGCCAACGGCCAGTTAACCCTTCACACTAACGGTGAATTTACCTTAAGCCTGGCAGCGCAAACCATCGCTGGTCACTGGCACATCACCAGCTACCCGTACATCGAACTGAATGCCGATGCGCCCTACTTACATACTTATCTGGA
>JBPEWW010000309.1:0-11869 GCA_052032275.1 Alteromonas sp.
ATTGGCTTTGGATTGCGGATAAATCCAGCCGGGATCGATAGGGGTATCTTCAGATATTTTTATGCCTGGACTGGCTGGCTGATGGACCAACATGGTGGAGGCGTAGATAAACCGCTCTACCGTCCGGCCACGCAGTTGCGCCAGCAGTCGCCGGGTACCCGCCACGTTTAGCTCGTGATAGAGCGGGTGATCGTTGCCGGTAAAGTCAAAGTAGGCCGCCAGATGGATCACTGCAGCAATAGGCCGTTGTTGTAATACGTCGTCCAGTTTCCGCATGGCCAGTGCCATGCTGTCATCTGAGGTAAAGTCACACTCAATACTTGCATCCGCCGCCGGGGCCTGGCTTAAGTCCATCCCGACAATTTCATAGTCTGCATGCAGGGCTGTGATTAGGGCATTGCCCACATTACCCGATGCGCCGGTTAGTAAAATAACAGGTTTATCTGAGACCATTACCGCCCTTCCCTGATTGGTTTGTTATCAATCCTTACGTCCATCAGGCGCTTTGGTTTATACCGGGAGGTGCTTGCCCCGTGAAAATTACAATTTTGTTTAATGTCAGTGAAGCTGACCGGTCTGGTGCAATCGTGTACTGCGGATATAAAAAAAGCCTGCGGGTCAGGCAGGCTTTAGACAAACAGCGCTAACGCTTAGGCATTTTGCTTGTCGCTGATATAGTCGTTAACAAACTGCTCGAGAATGTTCAGCGGTACCGGTCCGTTACCAAGGATCACATCGTGGAATTCCCGGATATCGAACTTGTCGCCAAGTTCGGTGCGGGCTTTTTCACGTAATTCCATAATTTTCAGCATACCGATTTTGTAGGCGGTGGCCTGACCCGGCATCACGATGTGGCGTTCCACCATCTTCACAGCGTCAGCTTTGGCATTTGGTGTATTCGTCACGTAGAAGTCGATACCTTCTTCGCGGGTCCACTTTTTGTCATGGATCCCGGTATCCACTACCAGGCGAACGGCACGCCACAGTTCCATGGCCAGACGTCCGAAGTCTGAATAGGGGTCTTGATAAAGGCCAATTTCCTTAGGCAGTTTCTCAGTATACAGTCCCCACCCTTCACTGTAGGCAGTGTAGCGGCCGAAACGACGGAATTTTGGAATCCCTTCCAGTTCCTGCTGAATCGCTATCTGCATGTGGTGACCCGGGATCCCTTCGTGGTAAGCCAGCGCTTCCATCTGATAAGTGGGCATAGAGGCCATGTCATACAGGTTAGCGTAGTAGGTACCCGGGCGGGAACCGTCCATAGACGGTTGCTGATAGAATGCTTTACCGGCAGATTTCTCACGGAACGGTTCAACGGCTTTCACAATCAGGCCCGCTTTAGGCTTGTTGATAAACAGCTCATCTAAGCGACCGCGCATATCATCGATAATGGCTTTGGCTTCATCCAGGTAGCGCTTACGGCCCTCTTCGGTACTTTCATACACAAAGTCATCGTTATTGCGCATATGTACGAAGAATTCTTGCAGTGTGCCCTCAAAACCCACTTTTTTCATGATGCCGCGCATTTCTTCGTGGATCCGCTCCACTTCACTCAAGCCAATTTTGTGGATCTCTTCGGCAGTCAGCTTGGTGGTGGTGGTACGCTGTAAAGCATTATTATAAAACGCCTCGCCGTCCGGGAACTTCCAGGCCCCGTCTTTCGTGTTGGCTTGCTTTTCAATGCCCTCAACAGCGGCAATCAGGCTTTGGTAAGCAGGTTTAACCGACTCCAGCATGGCCTGTTTAGCCGATGCCACCAGGGTGTCGCGCTGCTCGTCATCAAT
Source organism: Alteromonas sp. (assembly GCA_052032275.1). Taxonomy (GTDB): domain Bacteria; phylum Pseudomonadota; class Gammaproteobacteria; order Enterobacterales; family Alteromonadaceae; genus Alteromonas. Next base: position 1,785 of record JBPEWW010000309.1, read on the forward strand.
TTCAAGGCCATCCAGCTTCTTATTAAAATCGGCCCATAATGCACTAGCGTCGCCCTCATCAAACGGTGCGCCGGTAATAATATTTTTGCTGTCACTGATAACGTAAGGATAAACAAACTTCGGCGCCACAATGCCTTTCTCGGCTCGCAACTTAAGATTTTCAGCAAGCTGGTCGAACAAGGCAGGTAAACCGTTTAACCGGGCAATATAATCTTCAGCATCGTCAACGTTGCTGATCCCATGCTGATTAATTAGCAATGACGCGACGCTTGAATGCAGGCCAAACATTTGGTTAACCGGGTAGTTATGGTGACGCCACTTGAAATCGGCAATTTCGTTTTCAAGTTTTTGCTTCATCAGCATCCAGCTAAGCTTGGTTTGTTCGTTCAGCTTCGACTCATCGATAGCCATAACACGTTCCAGATGCTCTTTCTGTAGTGCCAGTTCTTCCTGCTTGGCTGCGTCCGAGATGTCATCCCACTTGTCCTGGTCTTCCTTGATGCCAAGGTAAGACTGGTACATCGGGCTGCGCATCACATTTTCCATGAAAATGTCTTCGAACAGCTGATTGGCTTTTTCTGATTCAGTCTGAACATCAGCCTGATTAGCATTCTCAGTGGCTGCAGTTTGTGTTTCCGCAGGCGCTGTTGATTGTTCTGATACCGCGTCGCTGCAGGCAGAGGTTACAAACACCAGCGATATCGCCAGTGCTAACTTTTTATATTCGAACATGTGTTCACTCCTGTGTTTTCCACAAACTTGATACGCGTTGCGAAGCAAGATGTCAACGACAGGACGACAGGCCGGGGGATTGCTGCGGTAATTGTGGGCTTACAGTTCGCTATGAGCAGCAGCTGTCATGCACAGCACGAGGTTTATCTGTATCAGATAACAGCAGACTAACAGCTAACGGTCAGATATCGGGTGATGTTTGTGAAATTAATGCTGATGGGAGAATTGCGAAAATGGTGCCCGGGGCCGGACTTGAACCGGCACGCTGTTACCAGCGAGGGATTTTAAATCCCTTGTGTCTACCAATTTCACCACCCGGGCTTAGGGTATGCATACATGCATTAAGGTGACAGGTTGGTCCCTGCATTACTGCTTGCGCAGTGAAGATGGAGGCGGAACCCGGAGTCGAACCGAGATCCACGGATTTGCAATCCGCTGCATAGCCATTCTGCCATTCCGCCAAATTTGGAGCGGGAAACGAGATTCGAACTCGCGACCCCAACCTTGGCAAGGTTGTGCTCTACCAGCTGAGCTATTCCCGCATAATTTATTGGGTTCACATCAAAGGTTGTTATGCTTTTCATCACCTTGCCAAATTGGCAATCACTTCGTGACGAGGTATGCACACTACCCGCTGAGCTTTTCCCGTAAAATCTTTAAAACTACGTTTCAAGAGGTGCTCTTCAAACGTGGGGTGCATTCTACCTGCACTGCCTGATCTGTCAATAAGTAAAACCGTGAAAAAAGCCGTAAATCCTTAATATGCTGCTCGTTTGCTATATTTTTACTCACATTGATCAGATGCTGTTCAGCGATTATCACCAGCGGAGGGTTTCAGGTGCGGCCAGGCCGCAAGGCTGTAACTTATCATGGACCACACTGAGAGCACTGCCGCAATGTACAATAATGCATGGCCCAGGGTTACCCAGTAAATGGGGAAGCCCATGAAATATTCCATACCGGACAGCAGACCGATTAGCGCCAACATTTGCGCGGTCGTTTTGGCTTTTCCTATGAAGGACACTTTCACGGTGGCGCTCAGGCCACGCTGCCCCATCCATTCACGCAGCGCCGATACGTAAATTTCCCGCACCAGCAGTAAAATAGCCGGAATGGTGATCCAGAGCGAGGCATAGCTGTGCGTAATCATCAGCAGCGCCGCCCCCACAATCAGCTTATCTGCTACCGGGTCTAAGAACGCGCCAAATGGCGTGCTCTGCTGCAGGCGACGGGCAAGGTAGCCATCGAACCAGTCGGTGATAGCCGCTAACCAGAACACGAACGCGCCGGCCTCGTGGGCCCACCGCCAGTCCAGAAAGTACACAACGACAAAAACCGGGATCAGTACAACCCGGAACATAGTGATAATATTAGGAATGGTCCACATGATTACTTCTCTGTATGTATGCTGTTAGATCGCACATTGTCCTAAGAGGCTGAGTTTAACACTATGCCGATAAGTTTTAATTATGCAAATGATCGTAAATGGTTTCTGCCAGTTCCGGACTGATCCCCGGCACGCTGGCAATCTCGTCCCGGCTTGCCCGCTTTAAACCCTGTAAGCCGCCCATGTACTTCAGCAGTTGCTGGCGACGTTTGGCCCCAATGCCGGGAATGGCTTCCAGACTGGAGGTGGTCTTCACTTTCTGGCGACGGTTGCGGTGCCCGGCAATCGCAAAGCGGTGGGACTCATCACGGATATGCTGGATCAAATGCAATCCCGGTGAATGACTCTCCAGCTGCAGTGTTTCATGCGACCCGGCCATAATCAATGTTTCCAGACCTGGCTTACGGCTGGTGCCTTTGGCCACTCCAATAAGTAACGGCCGTTTATCGTGGGGCCAGTCCTGAAAAAAGGTTTCCGCCTGGGCTAATTGCCCCTTACCACCATCGATAAATAAAATGTCCGGAATTTTTTGCACTTCCTTGACGGTTTTATACCGGCGCTTAAGCGCCTGTGCCATGGCGGCATAATCATCACCTGGAGTGATCCCATCAATATTGTAGCGCCGGTAATCTGACTTGTGCGGGCCCTCCCGGTTGAACACGACGCATGATGCCACTGTCTGCTGCCCTGACGTATGGCTGATATCAAAGCACTCCATACGCTGAATTGGCGTGTCTTTTTCCAGTGCGGCTTCCAGATCCAAAAACCGGGCGTGTACTGACTTTTGCTGACTGAACTGTGCATCCAGTGCGGTTTGCGCATTCGTTTGAGCCAGCTGCAAATACCGTTTACGTTCCTCTCTGGCACCGCGGAAAAACTTAACCCGGTAACCTGCCTCCCCGCTTAGTAACTCGGCGATAGCCTGTTCATCACTAAAATCATGATTCAGTACAATCTGCTTCGGAATAAGTTTGTTGCCTGCCAGATAAAACTGCAAAAAGAAGGATTCAAAAATTTCCTGTTCATCGGCGGTGCTGGGGACCTTCGGGAAGAAGGCTTTACTGCCCAGTAACTGGCCATCGCGAATAAACATAACCTGAATACAGGCCATATTGCCCTTCACGGCAAAACCGAATACGTCCATTTCATCCTGGGTTCCCGACACCCACTGGCGTTCCTGAATTTTACGCAGCGCGTTAATTTGATCGCGGTAGCGGGCGGCAGCCTCAAAATTAAGGGCGTCGCTGGCCAGCTCCATTTTTTTCACCAGCGAGCCAATAACCTGCTGATTCTTTCCTTTGAGAAATAAACGGGCGAGATTGACCTGCTCTGCATACTCGTCGTCACTGACATACCCTTTCACGCAGGGTGCGCTGCAACGTTGCAACTGATATTGCAGGCACGGCCGGCTGCGGGCGCGATAATAGCTGTCTTCACACTGACGAACCGGAAAAATTCGCTGCATCGAGCGCAGGCTCTCCCGTACCGACCAGGCCGACGGATATGGGCCAAAGTACTCGCCTTTCTTCTTTTGCGGCCCGCGATGAAATGACAACCGGGGGTGTTCGTGGGCGGACAGGAAAATAAACGGGTACGATTTGTCATCGCGAAGCAGCACATTGTACCGGGGCCGGTACTTCTTAATGAAGTTGTTTTCTAACAGGAACGCTTCGGTTTCGCTGTTAACAACCGTTACGTCCATATTCGCAATCTGACTGACCAGGGCACGGGTTTTCGCGTTATCAACCTGCATCCGGAAGTAACTGGATACGCGCTTCTTGAGGTTTTTCGCTTTGCCGACGTATATTACGTCCCCCTGCGCGTTGTACATGCGGTACACGCCAGGCTGGTTGGTCAGATTTTTGAGAAACGCCGCTGAGTCGAAGTCAGTCATTAACCACTTATAACAGGTTGGGGTCGATCAGTTTATGACGCAAAGCCAGGTGGGTAAGTTCAACATCGGTACTTACTCCCAGCTTGTCGAACATCCGGTAACGGTAGGTATTTACCGTTTTGGCATTGATACTCAGTTCAGTGGCAATCTCCGGGACTTTTTGTCCGCGGGTTAGCCGCATCGCAATGTTCAGCTCACGACTGGACAGACAATCGAAGGGGTTGTCACTATCCGGATTGAGCTTACTCAAGGCAATGTTATGGGCGATCTCGGCAGGCAGGTATTTTTGGCCTGCGGCCACTTTGTAAATCGCGTTAATCATTTCTTCAGGCTCGGCATCCTTGGTCAAAAAGCCGAACGCCCCCGCCTGCATAACCTGTGACGGTATCGGGTGCTCTTTATGCATCGACAGACATATCACCCGCGTATTTTCTGACATACGGCCCACCTTCTTGGTGGCTTCCAGACCGCCAATGCCCGGCATATTGACGTCCATCAATACCACATCCGGGGCATTTTTACGGCAGTACTGCACAGCCTCTTCGCCGTTTTTCGCCTCTGCGATGACGGCAAAGTCCTCAACATCTTCAAGAATGCGGCGTATCCCTGTTCTGACCAGGTCATGATCGTCTGCCAGGATAATTTTAATCACGTTGAATGCTCACTGCTTTTGGTGTTTTCATTGTTACTTTCACTGTACGCACAGTCAGCATAATACCATGCACTTAAGCGGAGTGAAGAGCTAACACCAGACTCATTGAAATTTAATGATTCATGATGAGATTGTGAGCAGCGTCAACAACTTGGGTTCAGACGACCTAACGTGTAGCGAAACAACGCGGGCAAGGCCCTCCGGCTAACCAAGGGATCGTCAGCCGGGTGGCAGATCAAACCATAGTGCTTCAGCTTCTTTCAGGGCCGTTACCGTGACTGCTTCTTTTGCAGTCAGCCCAATAGCGTCCCCCGCATGAAAACGAGCGCCGTCAATGTCCAGTGCCCCGCTTATCACATGTAAATACCCCCACCGCGCCACCGTTTGCAATGCCTGGCGTTCATGCTCTACTAATACCATCCGGTACAAGGTCATATCCTGATTAATACTCAGCGTCCCCCCACTGCCCTGAGGCGTAATTAATGGGGTCAGAGTACCTTTCTGCGCCACCGCCCGCTGCGCATAGCCAGGCGTAACCCCCCGCTGCTGCGGCAATATCCATATTTGCAGAAAATTAGCCGCCGTCGTCGTCGAGGGGTTATATTCCGAATGCATAATACCCTTGCCTGCACTCATACGCTGAATGTCACCGGCCGGGATAATGCCATCGGTGCCCGTGCTGTCTTTATGCGCAAGACTTCCGGACACCACATAGGAAATGATTTCCATATCCCGGTGGCCATGGGTGTCAAACCCCCGTCCCGGAGCCACCACGTCATCATTGATGACCCGCAGTACGGAAAACCCCATGTGCGCAGGGTCGTAATAATGACCGAAAGAAAATGAATGCCGGCTTTGCAGCCAGCCAAAATCAACCTGCCCACGCTCCTCTGCCCGTCTGATATAGCGCATACATGACTCCTCCTCGTGTTCGCTACAGGGCATATTAGAGCCTAAAAACTGTTACGTATATTAGCTAATATTTGCAATTACATTCTACTAACTAGAATAACTGATGGAGTCTGGTGAAGGCGGCAGTCAGCATGTCCGGATGGGCGGCTAAGTTCATTCGAAACCAGCCGGGCGCGCCGAAGGACTCACCGGGGGACAACACTACGCCGGCGTGATTAATGCGTTCATACGTTTGTTTTACCGACCTGCCCGCTGCCAGATGCAGCCACATGAAAAACCCGGCCGTGCCAGTGGTCCAGGTGATTTCTGCGGGAAGCTGGCGTGCTAACTGCGCACTGAGGGCGCGGTTGTGAGACAGGCTTTGCTTTAGCCGTGTAAACCAGTCTCCCGCTTCCTGATAGGCTGCGTTTAACGCCACCCGGCTGACGGCCGAGGCAGAAAGATGACGCTCGCGTATTGCATTTGCAAACATTTCTCGCTTGCAGCAGTTTTCGATCAGGGCATAGCTGGCCGCAGGGATTGCGGCCAGGTTAAAGCTTTTAACCGGGCTGGCCAGAGATAAGGCATCAGGGTCTATGGCAGCCCAGGGTGTGACCGGCGCCTGGCCAAACGTAAAATCGGCATGGGCCTCATCGCTCACCACAGTAATATTGTGTTGCCGACAGAAAGCAGCAATTTGGTGCTGGGTTTCCAACGAAAACTGACTGCCGTCAGGGTTATTGGGATGGCAAACCAATAACATCGACGCTGAGGGATCAAGGCGATCGATAGCCGGCTGCCCGCCCTGCAGAGGTACATGTACAGGCACGCGCCCGGCAGTATGTATGGCGTCTACCAGGGGACCGTAGGTGGGCGTGAATACCATGACCGGGTCGGCTGGCTGCGAAAATACGCTGATCGCCGTATGTACACCGGCGATAATGGAGCACACCGGCACCGGGACGAACCCGGGCAGTGCAAGATCCCGTGCTGCGTACCACCGGGCCACTGCAGCTGTGATATCTGTTTCTACATACCCGAAGCTGTCTGATGCGAGAAATGCGGCTACCGCCTGGTGAACGCAGGCCGGCGGCCGGACATCAAGATCTGCCAGCCACAAATACAGTGGGTCTTCATGTTGGCCGTTGCCGGGGGCCCGGTGACGATCGACCTTCACTGCCCCGCTGCCTCGCCGATCGACAAACATCAGTTACGCTTCTGAAACACACTGCATTCTGAAAGACTGTGCTGAAATTTACGTTTTGTTTCACGAATGACAAAGGGTATATCAAACGGGCCGTCCACGCGGATAAAATTCGCCGCCAGCTCCCGCTCAAGCGCATCAGTGGACGTCAGAGTTTCTCCGGTATCTTCCTTATAGCCGCCCAGCCACTCTGACGGCTCCGTATACTCTGCAAGCCAGGTAAACGGTGACGCCACCACCAGGATCCCACCGCTATTTAATCGCTCCGTTACCGTTTGCAGCACCTTACGGGGGCTGTATACCCGGTCTAACAGATTGCCCATAAAGATGAGATCGTAATTATCAAACTGGGGTTTGAGATTACAGGCATCCCCCTGCATAAAGCGGACGCGCTGGGCCGTGTCTGCCAGGTCCAGCTCAGCAAGACGGCGGGCATGAAACGAGGTCAGGGTTCCCTCCTCTGCCAGGGTATAGCGAATTTCGCCGTCACTTTGCATGGCAACTGCTGTCTTGATGAACCGGGCAGAGAAGTCCACGGCATCAACCTGCTGAAACGCCCTGGCAAGTTCAAATGCCGAGCGACCGACCGCGCAGCCAAGGTCCAGCGCGCGCTGGCGGCTGCCTTCCTGGGTGTGGCGCAGGCATACCTGCGCACAGGCCTTAGCAAAATTAGGCACCCCAAAGTACGCCTGTCCGTAATGGAATTCGCAGTATTGAGAGACCTGGGTATCGCTTTCGTAACTCATGTCTGACACCTGAATATGGCTGTCTGATTCAATATACCGAAATCCGGCGTGCTGATAAAAATGACGTCGAAAGGCGTACCGACTGTCGCGGCTTGCCTCATTGCCGGTAGATATCCAGCTGCCGCCTTTAATGAGGTTGTGCTGATTATCAAATGTTGGGGTGGTAAAATCGTCATACAGCGGGTGCACCTTAAAGCCTGCCAGCGGGTAAATAGGCGTTTCAGTCCACTGCCACACGTTTCCTACCACATCAAAAAACTCACCGTGTGGGTAACGGTCTACCGGCACTGAAGACGCACAGTCAGACAAGTGGATATTCGCATCACTTGCATAACGGCGTTCCGTGATGCCGGCTGCATCCCGTAACCTCAGCCACTCCTGTTCCGTAGGTAACCGGATTGAGCTGGCTTTTTTCGCACTTAACCAGTTACAAAACGCTTTGGCTTCATGATAATTGACGTCTACCGGCCAGTTTAACGGCAATGGCTGAATGTCCAGCATACTGCGGTAACGATAACCGTTGTCGGTAGCGATCCAGAATACCGGATGCGTTGCTTGCGTGTATTCCCGCCAGCGATTACCTTCCGGCTCCCACCACTGCGAATGCTGGTAACCGCCATCCTCGACAAATTCAAGAAACTCACCGTTGGATACGAGATACCTTGCAGCCTTAAATGCAGCCACTGTCTGCGCTTCGCTGCCATACTCATTATCCCAGCCGTACAGGCTGTCATCGTGAGACTTATTGCGTGACACGGTGCCTGCCGGCACAGGTTGTAGTGTATTAGGGGGTGCATCGCCCTGCTCTACACACCGACTCCAAGCAAGAGACGCCTGTAGATAGCTGATATCAAGCTGACGTATTAATACCGAGGAGGTTTCCAGGTGAATACGTTCGTGCTCTATTCCCATGACCACCGGCCACATGGGACTGTCCCAGGTCACCGGCATGGTAAAGTGCATGGTGCTGATAAGATCAGCCACCAGTGTGCGTACCTGCTGGCGGTATGCCCGCACTTCGTTAACGGTCGGCCAGTCATAATGGGCGTCATTCAGATCGTCCCAACTCATTTCGTCCACGCCTACCGCAAACAGGGATTCAAATTCAGAGTTGATGCGCTCGTCGATTTGCTTCGCCAGGATCAGTTTGTTTATGAAAAACGTAGCTGTGTGCCCATAATAAAAAATCAGCGGGTGGCGGAGTTTTTCAGGGCGCTGGTAAAAGGCTTCATCCGTCGCTAAAACACTGAAAAGCGACTCGTAAAGATCGAAGGAATGGTGGAAATAACGCAGCATTTCCTGACGTTTCTCCTCAACTGATCCTAAAGCCAGATCAGGCGTGTGTGGATGCGCCATGGAGAGCTCCCGGTAAATAACATTCACATAGGTTGTCACCACCCTGAGGGCGCATGTCGACGACTCGCAGTAGGAATAACGATAGCAACACTGAGGGGAGGACTATATATATTTATAATATAATCCTTACCTGCAACAGGCTTGAGAAGATCAGAACAGCACGGTTAAGCAGTCGCTAATTAACCAGAAAAACTGGTAAGCAACCTCATGCACCCTTTTGAATTACCGTACGTTATTTTAAAACACACACGCTTTTGCACAATAAACTGTAAAACAGCTGCGTAACTTTTATTTTCTGGTGTAGAAGCAGCCCGGATAAAGTCGTGGTGTGCGGATTTTTATGAATATGGCGGAGAGTGAGGGATTCACTCGCGCCGTCCATGGCGCTCGCCCTGCGGGCTGCATTCGGCAGTGCAAAACGGCAATCCTGCCGTTTTGTCGAACCGCGGGGGTTCTCACCCTCACAGTGAACAATGTCACTTTTATTTGCTCATAAAAAAACCCGCAACGTGTGCGGGTTTTTCTGAATATGGCGGAGAGTGAGGGATTCGAACCCCCGGAAGGTTTGACCCTTCGCCTGATTTCAAGTCAGGTGCATTCAACCGGACTCTGCCAACTCTCCTGAAGTGCTGCGTATCTTAATGATTTAGCCCGAGGTGTAAAGCACTTATTTACACATTTTGGTTTAAGCGACTATTTGATAAACAAAAAGTCCATCTTGTTGCTGAAAAAGACAAAAAACAGCGATTTTCTCTATCTCTTCAGCGCCACTTAACTACGCAGCTTACTGGCTACCATTGCGTCAAATGAATACTTGCCGCCCCCCTGTATGGTCAGTGCGGTGGTGGCAGCCAGCAGTGTGAGTGCGAACTCGTAGCCGTTATTGCTCATAAACAAACCGTTGGCAAGGTGCACGCTGAAAATGGCAACAACCATGGTAACTGCACTCACTAGGGCAGCGGGCCGGGTAAGTAAACCCACAATCAGGGCAAGGCCGCCAAAAAACTCCGCACTACCGGCCAGCAATGCCATCAGTACGCCGGGGGCCAGCCCAATACTTTCCATCCATTGCCCGGTACCTGTCAGCCCGTACCCACCGAACCAGCCAAACAGCTTTTGCGCACCGTGGGCAGTCAAAATAACGCCTACCGGCACCCGTAAAACCAGGCTGGCGAAACTGTTGTCAGTGTGAAAGACGTTGTTCAAAATTTGCTTGTTCATCA
>JBPEWW010000031.1:0-10412 GCA_052032275.1 Alteromonas sp.
GGCGGGCGGTGGTAAATTGTAAGGCCTGCAGGCACCGTGAATGGCTTTCACGGTGCGTGGTGGGGGTGGTGGTGCTGATGACGGTGCCGGTGCCAGTGGCGTACTTTGCCCGCGCACCAGAACGGCGCCCAGATGAACATATTCAGGGCAATGGCAGTAATCAGGCTGAATAAGACCGCATTGGGGTTAAGCGGTACCGAGGGAGCAAAATTATCCAGCACCCGGGTAAGTGTGGCATTCTGGCGCGGATGGAGCATATACCAGGCCTGCTCGTAATAGTGGCCGTCCGATAAAATTTGCAGCCCTTCCCGTAACGCTCCCAGGCTGGCGATGGTTTGTGCTTTGTTGCCGGCATCCTGGCGGACTACCGGATCGGGGTTTTGCTCCAAAGCATCCACCAGCGCATCCACTGAGTCGTAACCGAATTGCTCTGCCAGTGCGCGGTACTGCGCCACCTGTTGTTCGGTGGCATCATAAAAGCCGCTCAGGTACTGACGGTAGTGATCGGCCAGTATGGGCACCTGCAATGCAGTGAGGAACAGGGCGGTGAATACAATTTTATCCAGAACCCGAATCATCATGCCCATACAGTTCCTCCTGCGGTTACCCCCACCGGGTTAGCTCAGTGCCTGGTAAATGGCATCGGTCAGCTGCGTGAGCTGCGCCTCACTAATAATATAAGGAGGCATGATATATACCAGTTTCCCAAACGGTCGGATCCACACTCCCGCTTTTACAAACTGCTGTTGAATGCGCGCTACATCCACAGGCTGACGGGTTTCTACCACGCCAATGGCGCCTAAAATGCGGACATCGGCAACTGCGGGTAAGTCCAGGCAGGCAGGTAACGAGGCCTGTAACTGACGTTCGATATTCGCCACCTGTTGTTGCCAGGCACCGGTTTGGATAATGGCCAGGCTGGCATTGGCCACGGCACACGCCAGCGGGTTGCCCATATAGGTGGGGCCGTGCATAAACACCCCGGGCTCACCCTGACACACCCCCTGCGCCACGTCTTCGGTACACAGGGTGGCCGCCAGCGTCATGTAACCTCCGGTCAGTGCTTTGCCCAGACACAATATGTCCGGGCTGATGTCGGCATGTTCACAGGCAAACAGTTTACCGGTGCGGCCAAAGCCGGTGGCAATCTCGTCACATATTAACAGCACATCGTAACTGTCGCACAGCTGACGACACCGGCGTAAATACTCGGGGTGATACATACGCATACCGCCGGCGCCCTGTACCACAGGCTCGAGGATCAGCGCCGCCATCTCATGATGGTGCTGTTCGAACAGCTCCTGCAACGGCAAAATGTCATCTTCACTGAACGTTTGGCCAAACCGGGTCTGCGGAGCAGGGGCGAAGATTTGTTTACTTAGCACACTGGCAAACAGGCTGTGCATACCCGTGACCGGATCGCATACTGACATGGCAGCGAAGGTGTCGCCATGATAGCCGTTACGCGGTGATACGATACGGTGTTTCTCAGCCCGGCCCTGGCAGGCCCAGTACTGGATTGCCATTTTAATGGCCACTTCTACTGAGACAGAGCCGGAGTCAGCCAGAAATACCCGCTGCAGACCCGCCGGCACCATCTCTAATAAGCGGCGGCACAATGACACGGCAGGCGCATGAGTGAGGCCACCGAACATGACGTGGGAAAAGGCATCTACCTGCTGATGCGCCGCCGCGTTCAGCTCAGGGTGGTTGTAACCGTGAATGGCGGCCCACCAGCTGGACATGCCATCAATCACCGTTTCGCCGGATGCCAGTGACAGCTCCACGCCGCGTGCGCCGATCACCTCATAGCAGGGCAGCGGGTTGACGGCAGACGTGTAAGGATGCCAGATATGTTGTTTATCAAAGTCTGTATTGTTCAAAATATAACCATTAGTTAAGGTTTTCAATTGGTCAGAGTTGACAACTTTCGCGACGCGCATAGACTAAGCCAGCATTCTGAATTAGTAAAGGACAGGCTATGACCGCCGCCATGCGCCCCGCAACCCCCACTGACATTCGCCATGACTGGACCGCCGAGGAAGTCGCGGCACTGTTTGCACTGCCGTTCAACGATTTGTTGTTTAAAGCGCAGTCCATTCACCGCCAGTATTTTGATCCTAACCAGGTGCAGGTGAGCACCCTGTTGTCGATTAAGACCGGTGCATGCCCGGAAGACTGTAAATATTGTCCGCAAAGTGCCCGTTATGATACCGGGCTGGAGAAAGAGCGTCTGCTGGAAATTGACAAGGTTATCGAACGGGCCAAAGAAGCCCGGCGTGCCGGCTCCACCCGGTTTTGTATGGGCGCGGCGTGGCGCAATCCTAAAGCGCGGGATATGCCTTATGTGATCAAAATGGTTGAGGAAGTTAAGAAGCTGGGCCTGGAAACCTGTATGACACTGGGCATGCTGAGCCGCGAGCAGGCAGTGGCGCTGAAACAGGCCGGTCTGGACTATTACAATCACAATCTGGACACCTCCCCGGAATACTACGGCGATATTATTACTACCCGTACCTACCAGGATCGGCTGGATACGCTGCAAAACGTCAGAGAGGCGGGTATGAACGTCTGTTCGGGCGGCATTGTGGGCATGGGGGAAAGCGCCGGCGATCGCGCCAGCCTGCTGATTCAGCTGGCCAACCTGCCGGAGCAGCCCCAGAGCGTGCCGATTAACATGCTGGTTAAAGTGAAGGGCACGCCGCTGGACGAGCTCGACGACTTAGAGCCGTTTGAATTTATTCGTACCATCGCCGTGGCCCGGATCATGATGCCGGCCTCCCATGTCCGCCTGTCAGCGGGGCGTGAGGCAATGAATGAGCAAATGCAGGCGTTGTGCTTTATGGCCGGTGCAAACTCAATTTTCTACGGCTGCAAACTGCTGACTACGTCTAATCCGGATACCCACGAGGATGTTCTGCTGTTCAAAAAACTGGGCATCAATACCGCGCGTACCCGGGATTATTCTGACGAAGCCCATGCGCAGGCACTGACCGAGGAAATCGCCGGGCAAACCACCGACAACCTGTTCTATGATGCCAGCGCGGTAACGCGCAGTCACGGGTGAGCCGGCGTATGGCATTCGACTGGCTGGCCAATTCATTGCGTGCCCGGGCGCAGGAAGGTTACCTGCGCACGCGGCATTGTCAGCACTATGAAAAAGACGCGGTGGTGAATATTGACGGTGACCATTACCTGAACTTTGCCAGTAACGATTATCTGGGCATGCGCCAGAACCAGAACGTCCTGCAAGCCTGGGTAGAGGGGCTGGCGCAATTTGGAGGGGGCAGTGGCGGCTCACCGCTGGTGACCGGTTACAGCCAGGCGCATCTGGCCCTGGAAGCCTATCTCGCCGATGCCCTTGAGCGTGAGGCGGTGCTGTTATTTAATTCAGGGTTTGCAGCCAACCAGGCCGTCTGCCAGGCCTTGTTTACCCAAGGCGGCGCCATTGTCGCCGATAAGCTGATGCACGCCTCGTTTATAGACGGCGCGCGCAGCTCCGCTGCCACGCTGACCCGCTTTCGTCACAATGACGTAAGCCATGCGGCTGGCCGTCTGGGTGCAGCCAGCCAGGCCGATACACTGCTGGCCAGCGAAGGGGTGTTCAGTATGGACGGCGATACCGCCCCGGTTGCCGAACTCAGTCAGCTCGCCGCCAGTCATGACGCCTGGTTTATGCTGGATGATGCGCACGGTTTCGGCGTCATGGGTAATACCGGGCTGGGCACTGCCCAGGCGGCCGGGCTGACCCATGCAGACGTCCCGGTGCTTATGGCAACATTTGGCAAGGCGATTGGGACCGGCGGGGCGTTTATCGCCGGCAGTCAGGTGCTGATAGATTATTTGATTAACCACGCCCGTCACTACATTTATTCAACCGCCATGCCACCGGCCCAGGCTATCGCCACCCTGGCATCCCTGACCTGTCTGGAGGATGGCAGCGCCCGCACCGCATTGCATGACAATATTCGCTACTTCCGGCAACGGGCGTCGGCCGCTGGACTCAACCTGTTGCCATCTGACAGTGCCATTCAGCCCCTTGTAGTGGGCGACCCCACCCAGGCTGTCATGATGAGCGAAGCCATGCGTCGCCGGGGAATTTGGGTCACCGCCATACGTCATCCCACGGTGCCGAAGGGAACCGACCGATTGCGCATTACCCTTAGTGCCCTGCATCAGACCCAGGATATCGATGTGCTTTGCGACGCGTTAATGCTCAGCGCGGAGGAGATCCGCTTATGACCCTGCCCTCGACGTCTGCCTCGGTCACTGCGCCAGTCAGTCTGGCCAAAGTGGCCGACTCGTTCAGCCGCTCAGCCACCACCTATGATGCGCATGCCGGGGTACAGCAGCGGGTTGCCGGGCACGCCCTGCAGTCAGTCACCTGCAAGCCCGGCCAGACGGTGCTGGATGTGGGCTGTGGTACCGGCATGCATACCGGCGCATTGGCCGCACGGGGCGCTAAGGCTCACGGGCTGGATGTGGCCGACGGCATGATTGCACTGGCGGCGCGCCGCTATCCTGAGGTTCCGTTTCAGGTGGGCGAGGCCGAGGCCATGCCTTTCCGGTCAGCAACGTTCGACTGGCTGTTCTCGTCGATGGCACTGCAGTGGTGTGCGTCGCCGGTGCAGGCACTGAACGAATGCCGCCGGGTTCTGAAAACCGGTGGCCGGGCGGTGCTGGCAATTATGGTGGCAGGATCTTTCGGCGAACTGGAACAGGCCCGCCGGGTGGCTGGTTTGTGCCATCGCAGTAATCCCCAGGCCAGCCATGAGCACTGGCAGCAGGCCGCAGGGCAGGCCGGGTTTACCGTGCAGGCGGCCACGCATGTCGCCTACACCGATACGCATCCCTCGCTGCTGGCCCTGTTGCGGTCAATCCGCAAGACCGGCGCAGGGGTGACTGCCGCACGAGGCCGGTCACTGACCCGTCAGGACCTGCACAAACTGGCGATGACCTACCGGGCGCTGAACACAGGCAGCCGCGGATTTCCGCTGACATACCGTGTCTGTCACCTGATTCTGGAAAAATAGTATGCGCGCATATTTTGTTACCGGGACTGATACGGACGTGGGTAAAACCTACGTGAGTTCGCTGCTGCTGCAGGCGGCGGCGAAGCAGGGCAAACGCTCGGCAGGGTATAAACCGGTCTCGGCAGGGTGTGACGTGATTGATGGCGAGCTGGTGAACGACGACGCCACACAGTTGCAGCGCGCCGGCTCGCTGGCACTGCCGCTCGCCAGCGTCAACCCCATTGCCTTCGCGCCCCCGGTTGCCCCGCATATTGCGGCTGAGGAAGCCGGCACTGTGATTGATACCGCCACCATGGCGTCGGGTTTCCAGCGTATTGCCGCGCAGGGGCCGGAGTTACTGATCATGGAGGGGGCGGGCGGCTGGCGGTTGCCGATTGGTAACGGTCGTTATCTGTCTGAGGTTGTCGTGGCGCTTGAGTTACCGGTGATCATTGTGGTCGGTATGCGCCTGGGCTGCCTGAATCATGCCTTGCTGACGGCCGAGGCCGTGCAGCGTGATGGCCTGAAGCTTACCGGGTGGATTGCCAACCAGGTGCAGCCCGACATGCCCAGGTATGCGCAGAATCTGGCTACCCTTACGCAATTAATGCCTGCGCCCCTGCTGGCTGAAGTACCGCATCAGGGCGCACCGCAGACGGCGGCAATGGAAGCGTTAATTCAGCAGCTCTGTTAAATCTTCACCCGGGCTGATGGGCCGCTTATCGCTGCCGGTAAACACAAATCCGCCGTGTTCACCCAGCAGAGTCAGTTTGCCTGCCGTCAGCAGCAATGCGGTACCCTCGCGGATCCCTACCACCGGCATGGTGGGATTCAGTACACAGAATTCGGCCAGACGCTGATCACGGGTTTCTCCATTGAAACCGGGCGGCTGGTAATCCGTATAGTGCGGATTAAGCTGGAAAGGCACCACCGCCAGCGCATCAAAGCTGGGCGGCGCGATGATCGGCATATCATTGGTGGTGCGAATACTGACGCCGCAGATATTGGAGCCGGCACTCCAGCCAATATAAGGGGTGCCTTCTGCAATTGCCTGTTGCAGCGGGCTCACCAGCCCCTGTTCGTAAAGCGTATGCAGCAGGTGGAAGGTGTTGCCGCCGCCGGTCAGAATGGCCTGTCCGTTGCGGTTGGCCTGACGAACCGCCGCGACAGGATCGTCTGCGCGGTGTAAGCCGGTAACCCGACATTCAGGCAGCGCAGCCTGAACGGCCTCGACGTAGGCATCGTAGCTCTGTGTCACGGCGGCATAAGGGATGAACAGTAGCTCGCGCCGCTCGCCTAAGTGTGCCAGAATATGCGCCCTGGCGTGCTCGAGGTAGCCCTCGTCACCCTGCCGGGAGCTGCTTAACATCAATACATGTGCAGTCATAGTGGCTCCGTGTAATTTTCTCTGGCGTCATCATACGTGAAAGCCAGCCGTAAGTTTAGCGGCGCGCCGGAGATGCCGGTGTATTCTTTTTCTTCGGCCGCATTCGATAGGGTTGTATTATGTCTAAAAAGCCATCTGTTTTATTTGTTTGCCTGGGCAACATTTGTCGTTCGCCCACTGCAGAGGCTGTGTTTCGTCATCAGGCAGCACAGGCCGGACTCGATATTACCATCGACTCTGCCGGCACCCACGGTTATCACATCGGCAAACAGCCGGATAAACGTTCACAGGCGGCGGGCGCCGCGCGGGGTTATTCGTTTAAGGGGCTCAAATGCCGTCGGGTCGAGGAGGGTGATTTTGCCGCCTATGATTATATCCTGGCCATGGACAACAGCAACCTGGACAACCTGAAAGCCATGGCGCCGCCAGAATTTCATGACAAAATTCGGCTGTTCCTGTCTTTTGCTGACAGCGAACACAAAGAGGTGCCAGATCCCTACTACGGCGGTAAGCAGGGCTTTGAGTTGGTACTGGACTTAATTGAGGCCGCGTCAGCCGGCCTCGTCCGTGAGCTAAGCCGTTAATATGCCTGCCCAGGGGCGTGTGCTCGCAGGCCTGGGGCTGGCATGTGTGGCCGTCACGGGCCTCATTGCTGCCGCCACCCTGGGCAGTGATCTCGAGCGTGACCTCAAGTGGCATATTTTTACTTCATTGCAGGTGCCACTGATTCTGACTGCGGCGCTGACCGGCGCGGTATTAACGGTGAGCGCCGCGACACTGCAGGTGGTACTGCGCAATCCGCTGGCCGATCCGGGGATCATCGGCGTCACCAGCGGCGCCAGTCTGGTGGCGGCCATACTCATCTTAACCGCACCGGTTCTGATGGCCGAACACTTCTTTTATATTTTACCACTGGGCTGTTTTGTGGGGGCGATGGCCAGCACCTGGTTTATTTACCGGCTCGCCCGCAAATTGCAACAGGCTGCGGTAGCGGTCATTCTGGCCGGTATCGCCATCGCGACGCTATCCGGTGCGGTGATCGCCTGGCTGTATCTGTTCAGTGATGCTCAGTCCTTGCGCAATCTTACCTTCTGGCTGATGGGCAGCCTGTATCAGGCCGATGGCACCATCCTGGCGGTGGCCGGTCCGGTTATGCTGATCAGTTGTCTGGTGCAACTTCGCGCCGCGAAAGCCCTGAACTGGCTGTATGCCGGCGACCAGGCCGCGACAGCCGCCGGCGTAAGCCCCCAGGCAATTATTCAGCGCAGTTTGCTGGCTACGTCAGTAGGGGTCGGCGCCGCCGTGTCGGTGGCCGGCTCAATCGCCTTTCTGGGCCTGCTGGTGCCGCACCTGTTGCGACTGATCCTGGGGTTTGATAATCGCCTGATCCTGCCGGCGTCGGCGCTGTGCGGGGCGCTCTTTTTACTCACCGTCGGTGCCGCGACAGAATGGCTGGGCGTGATCACGCTACCCGTGTCCATGATTACCGCCACGCTGGGAGGGCCGCTGTTATTGTGGGCTATTTACCGGGGGCAATGGCGATGAGTCAGGCTATCGACGTGCAAGCCGCTGCGCTGACAGGACGAATAAGCCCGGTGAGCGGACACATTGACGCCGGTCGCTGTACCCATTTGCTGGGCGCGAACGGGGCCGGGAAGTCATCGTTGCTGGCGATCCTGGCAGGGCTCAGCCCGCCGGATACCGGACGCTGCTGTATCGGCGGGCAGGACATCATGGCGCTGTCATTAACCCAGCTGGCGGGCTTTCGCTGCTATCTGGGCCAGCATAGCCAGGCAGCATTTGCGATCCCGGTCTGCGACTATTTACGTTTTTACGCCGCGCCCGCCCAGCCTACGGTGCCAGAGTTACTGGAGCAGACGCTGGAGATACGGCACCTGTTGTCGCGGCCGGTTACCGCGCTGTCCGGCGGTGAGCGCCAACGGGTAGAACTGACCCGCGTCTTGCTGCAAATCTGGCCCGCACTCTGTGACGGACAGGGCGTGGTGCTGCTTGATGAACCCTTGCAGGGGCTGGACGTGAAACACCAGTTTGGTTTGCTGGCCCTCACCCGCAAGCTCAGTGGGTGGGGCAATACAGTGGTGATTTCCTGTCATGACATTGGTCTGAGTGCAAACCATGCCGACAGTGTATGGTTACTCAGGCAGGGGCAGCTAATTGGTCAGGGGCAACCCCGGGCCGTGCTCACAGAAGCCAACCTGTATACTACCTTTGACTGTCATTTCGCTGTAACTGAGCAACGAAACTTTCTGCAAATTCATGTATGTGACCCTATTGTCCTGCCCTAGTTGTGGTAAAGTTACATTTCATTCAAACGTGTCGCTGATCCCGTCAATATTCAAGGAGAATTCGTGCAAAACTGGCAACCCGACAGCTGGAGAGCGAAACCTATCCTCCAGCAACCTGCGTATGAAGATAAACAACAGCTGGCTGAGGTCGAGCAGACGTTAAGTCATTACCCGCCGCTGGTTTTTGCCGAGGAAACCCGTGAGCTGCGCCGGCAGCTCAGCGATGTCAGCATGGGCAAAGGCTTTTTGCTGCAGGGCGGGGATTGCGCAGAATCGTTTGACGAATTCAATGCCCCTAAGATCCGTGACACCTTCAAAGTTTTGCTGCAAATGGCGATTGTGCTGACCTTTGCTGGCCGGTGCCCGGTCACCAAAGTGGCCCGTATGGCGGGCCAGTACGCCAAACCCCGCTCAGCCGACTTTGAAACCATTGATGGGGTGTCGTTACCCAGCTACCGGGGTGACATCATCAACAGTTTTGAATTTACGCCTGAGTCTCGGCGGCCCGATCCCAACCGTCTGCTGGATGCCTACCACCGCAGTGCATCCACCCTTAACCTGTTGCGCGCGTTTGCACAGGGCGGGCTGGCCGACCTGCATCAGGTAAACCGCTGGAACATGGCGTTTGTAGAAAATAATCCGCTTAAGGAGCGCTACCACGACATGGCCCGCCGCATTCAGGATACCCTGGAGTTTATGGATGTGCTGGGCATCAATGCCGGCAACACGCCGGTACTGCACGAAACCTCACTGTTTACTTCCCATGAGGCTTTACTGCTTAATTATGAACAGGCGCTGACCCGCACCGATACCCTCACCGGTAAACCGTACAATTGCTCTGCGCACATGGTATGGATTGGTGAGCGTACCCGTCAGCTTGACCATGCACACATTGAGTTTTTCCGGGGGATCCATAATCCGGTCGGGGTGAAAGTGGGCCCGGGGATGGAAGAGGATGAGCTGATTCGGCTTATTGATACCTTGAATCCGGACAACGACCCTGGCCGGTTAACGCTGATCACGCGGATGGGCGCCGACAAGCTGGAGCAAAACCTGCCGCGGCTGTTGCGGCGCGTGAAACAGGAGGGACGCCATGTGGTATGGAGTTCCGACCCCATGCACGGCAATACCTTTAAGGCATCCAGTGGTTTTAAAACCCGTAATTTTGACGCCATCCTCAGCGAAATCCGGCAGTTCTTCGCAGCCCATGAAGCGGAAGGCACCCACGCGGGCGGCATCCACCTTGAGATGACCGGCCAGCATGTCACCGAGTGCACCGGTGGGGCGTATCAAATCAGCGATGAGGATTTAGCGGAAGCGTATAAAACCCAGTGTGACCCGCGGCTGAATGCCGACCAGGTCCTGGAAATGGCGTTTCTGGTGGCCGATCACCTGCGCAAGGGCTAACTGCCTGCGCTGGTGGCGCCCGCCGCCAGCGCCGCTTCCCGCTCCGCTTCAGACAACACGCCGGTAAAAATGGTGTGCCGGCGCAAACTGGCTGTGCGCGCGTCCGGCGCTAACAGTAACGACTTAAAGTCTGTCGGTGAGTGTTCAGCGTGCAGTAAAATACTGTCCCATAACAGGTAACTGCCGTAGCGCATCAATCCTTCTGCATAGCGCTTTTCCAGTGTCGTACGCGCCTGATGAAGGTAGTGCGGGGCAGCCATTACCTTGTCGGCAATGGCCTGATGAATAGCGAGGATACGG